>CAYWTT010000574.1:0-2727 GCA_964461245.1 uncultured Prolixibacteraceae bacterium
AGAATGCCGTCATTAAAAGGGGAAACGACTCGCTTATCGCCGGGAGTGAAAATATCCGGAATTATTATATCAATACATCCGTTCAAAATGCAACGGTGAAATGGACGCCCGACTTTGTCGATGTCTCCGGAGATGGCACTCTGGGTTATACTTACGGGAAATATATCTGGACAACCCCAAAATCAGACGGTGTTATCTCTGCGTATCGGGGTGTTTTTCATACCGTCTGGAAAAAACAAAAGGATGGTACCTGGAAGTATGTGTGGGATTGAACCTGCAAAGAGCCCACATATTATTTGCTGGAAGGGAAAGGGGCATGCTGAAGGTATGGAAATTTCACCGGGAAGTACTGACAAAAAACAGGAGACCGGTATTATTGCTGTTCCGGGAGTAATTTCAGAATTTCCTCCCTGGTCAGGGTAGGGGAATGGGTCTTGCTCATTTTTTTCAAAACGGCTTTTCCGACCTTCAGTGCATCTTCTCTGGTTTCAAATCTTTTCTCTCCTTCCAGAGCGGGAATGGTTTCCTGATGAATAAAAGCCTTCCCGTCGATCCGTATTTCGTATCCCCAGCAATTTAGGCTGTCGTTTCTGAAGGTTTCGACCGAAGCGATAACCTCCTTTTTGCCTTCAGGCCTGCCCGGATCCTTTTGGGAAGGAGCGGAGCAGGCCTGAAAGAAAAGCAATGAAATAACCAGCAGTTTACTGATTATCCAAAAATCGGAATCAATTTTCCGCATCGTATTCTTCAACCGGATTGAATCTCCAGATGTCATCCATGTAATAGCTGCTGCTTCTGCCGGTGGTCACATAGCCGTAATTGCCGACTGCGAATCCGACTGCTTCGGTACGGATGGTACCTTCAAATTCGGTCATCTCTTCCCACAGGTCGCTGCTGGGATCATACTGCCAGGTGGTGCTTAACAGGGAGCTGCTGCTTCCAAGGGTGAGATAGGCTTTGCCGTTGATGGTGAAAGCCACGGCACTTGTACGGACAATACCGGTGTAATCGTCATCGTAATCGTCATCGCTGGAATCGGAGATACGGCGTTTCTGTGTCCACTCCTTGGTAGCCGGATCATACATCCAGAGATCATCCAGATAACTTCCATTATCGATCCCCGAAACCACATACCCTTTCCCGTTTATCACGAAAGAGGTCGCATCCCTTCTTTTCTGCCCTCCGATGCTGATAATTTTGGTCCAGGTGTTGGAAGAAGGATCGTATTCATAAAAGTCTTTCAGGTAGTTGTCATCATCACCGCAACCCAGATAGCCTTTGGCATCCAGTCCGAAACCCGTGGCACCGTGACGGGGAGTCCCGGGAAAGTCAGCTTTCCTGGTCCAGGTATTGGTGGCAGGATTGAACTGGTAAAAATCATTATAATCGTTCTCCCCGTCCCAGCCGGTCCCTACATATCCCATCGATCCCACTGCAAATCCGACCGCTCCGTTTCTAGGTGACCCAGGCATGTCTGCTTTCTGTGTCCAGTAATCTTTTTCCGTATTGTATTCCCAGAAATCGCTCAACCGATCTTCTTTACCATCGTATCCGGTTCCCACATAGCCTTTTGTACCGATTGAGAACGAAACCGCATCACAGCGGGGAAGACCATCAAAATCGGACATACGGGTCCAGTTGCCCATTGTTACATCCTCGTCATCACCACAACCAACAGCCAAACCAAATACAACCAGCAGGGAAAATAAAACCAACCAAATCTTTGTTTTCTGAATTTCCATATTTCTTTTATTGATATTAATTTTACAGAGGAATTAGCCTCTTTGCAAGTACAAACCTAACAGACAACAGGAATCGAAAAAAGCAAAATAGACCAAAACCCTAAAAATATCATATATAACGATAAAAAATGTATATAACACTAATATTTTATGGATTAATAGCCATTTTTTGTGTTAATAAACTTTAATAACTCATTCGAAAGTGGTATTATCGGTAAAAATAGCCGTTTGGTATATTTTTTTTTCAGCAGCGGACGATATTATCTTGCTTTGAGCCTGATTAAAAATGTTTGGAAGAAATGCAGAAAACAATCATATTGTTTGTTATTACATTTATTTGCTTCTCCTGTGGCTTTTACGGTAACGACGATACATTTTCCATTGGTGATGATTTCATAAAAGAAGGAACCCAAATTTCAGTAGTGGATAGTTATACCGTAAGGTTATCGACCATCATCCTGGATTCTGTAAAAACCTCGGGAGCCAGTACCATATACGCTGGCTCATATCTCGACAAGGAGTTGGGATTGGTCTCTTCGACCGCTTATGTGGAGATAGGGGTTCCCGGTGCACTCGATGTGGAAAAGGATGACAAGTTGGACTCCCTGATGCTGGTTATGCACTATGATTCACTGTCTTATTACGGGGATACCACGGTTTATCAGAACATGAACGTATACCGTGTTGCTGAAGAAATGGAAGGGGACGTGGACGGGAAATTCTGGAACAAGACCTACACCTCCTATGATCCGGATCCGATCGGGACAATTACCTTCAAGCCCAAGCCAAAAGGAAAAAAGACGCTGGAAATCAGGTTGTCGGATGAAGTAGGCAACGAATTCCTTCATTATATGAAAGAGGACAATGACATATTGGCTTCATTCGAAAAATTCAGGGATTATTTCAAAGGAATTGCCATTGGCCCGGGAAGTCCTTCCACCGCCATTTTGGGATTTGTTTGCGATACCTCTCTGAATCTGGTTTT
>CAYWTT010000575.1:0-2725 GCA_964461245.1 uncultured Prolixibacteraceae bacterium
CATTGAATGCTTTACGTGTTTTATCTGGAATTGGCCTCGGAGGGATGCTGGTTTCCCTGTTTTTTCTGCCTGAAATCTTATATGGTCTTCCACGGATTTCAGATCCGGATGAAGACAGGAGGTCAGGAGGGAATATACCCGGTTCGTCCGATATTTCCAAAAATCACGCTTTTCACCTTGAATCACAGTACCTTCAGTCCATAGGCAGAAAAGCCGACCATTGCATGGAGAAATGTCAGCCCTACCTTAATCCGGGCCTTAATCTGCCCAATTTTGCGGTAATGATTGATGTTCCGGTCCATCACCTCGCCTATTATTTCAGGGAAGAAAAAAAAATCTCCTTTCAGGAATACCGGAATATCTGGCGGATAAATCATGCAAAAAAACTGATCCTCGAAGGTAAAACCTCTCACATGACCCTTGAAGCGATAGGTCTGATGTCAGGCTTTTCCAATCGCAATTCTTTCCGGATATATTTTGAAAAGATGGAAGGAATCTCCCCACATGTTTTTTCCTCCGGAATGAATGAAGAATTTCTGGCCTGACAACCTGAATTTTGCATTCGTTTGATAAAAACGATGCAAAATTCATAGGTGATCATTATCTCCCTTCCGGATTACTGTCCGAATTTAGCTCTGTTATTTAACCATCGTATTGCCCTTTTCCAAACGACAGGTACAAAGCACCCGTTCCTATCTGAAGGCATTATGCATGGACCAATTTCTTTAGGTAAAGATCATGGTGAATTTTCACTTTTTACTCCTGCCCTGCCCGCGGAATCTGCTTCGAGAAGGATATGCCATTAACGGCCCCTGAAATAAAAGCAGAATTCCGTGGGCTGCCTGTGCTTCTAACTAAATTAAATTCTTTGAAAAAGCATTACTTTCTTCTCCGGGCAACTGCCGGTTTGCAGATTAATACCCTTGACATCTGTAAGGCATAGCACTTTCCCCTTAACCTTGGGAACTCCGGCAAACGACAAATTTTCCTGTTTCTGATTAACAAAACAACCTGACAACAACAATAACAAAACAAAATGAAAAATTATGTTCTTCCTTTATTGGTGATTCTGTTTTTATTAACAGGATATAACAAAGATGTATTTGCCGGAAAAGAAAGAAGATATCCGGACATGACGGTAAATATTTCTTCCGGTGGGTCTGATTACAAGATGACATTTATTTATTCGGGAGCTAACACAGCTGTTTGTGATTGTATCATAGAGGGTAAAGAGAAGTGGTCTTTAAAGATCTATTCTAAAGAGGGAAATATCCTGTATAATGATGGCGACACCCTGACAAGCCTCATAGCATGGAATGGGAGTGGGCATCTGACAGGTGATACCATTGAGTATATTGTCGGTCCTGATTTTTCTCGCGGATGGGGAATGCGTTACGAGTCGAATTGTGATGCCTGCACCAGTAATGATATATATTGGGTTTGGAGTGGCTATAAAAAAACAGAGGCAGGGATATGGGAACCGAATCCGGCTACCAGTGCGTCAGACAGGGATTACTATTTTAATCTCGGCAGATATTCTGTCTTAATACAGGCAGCTACCGCCCCCATAAAATCACCGGACAGCGTTACCGTTTCCAGCGAGGCGTTTTTTGATAAAATTGATCTGACCTGGGGTAAGGGATCGGATATTCCTGATACTGTTACTATTGAAGGCAATAAGTATGTTTTATATTACAAGGTATACCGTAGTGCGACCAGTGATCCGGCATCAGCTTCCCTGATGGCTACCCTTCCGGTTGATGCCCGTTCCTGGACCGATAATATGGTTGGACATGATGAAGAATATTATTATTGGATAACAACCTGTACCGATGCTTGGAACGGACATGAATCGGCACGGACTGCCGAAAATTCCTCTTTGGGAAAAACCAAAGCTTTTACAGTTGCTGCCTCGGACGGCGCCTATACCAACATGGTAAAAATTACATGGGAAGACCTTTCCTCATTTGCTGATGAGATACGCATTGAAAGAAACGTACCCAACAGTTCTGATAAGGAGGAACTGGATATTGTCAGTAAATATTCCACCGAATACAATGATTTGGATGCGATCCCCGGATATAATTACACCTACTATGTGACCCCCGTGAAAACAGGCCGGACATTTGCCGCTGAATCCGATATGGGATATAAAACGCCGGACGGTACAATCTCCGGATATGTCAAGTCGGTGAGCAACAAAGGAGTATCAGGGGTGCAGGTTTGCGCAACCCTGTTATCCCAAATTTCTGCCGGAGCATTACCGGTTCCGCAAAATGGGTATTGTGCGGTTACCGGACCAGATGGATATTATGTAATCGACAGCATTTATTATTACAACCTGGCAGATTTTTCAGTAGTTCCGTTCAAGTCAGAGTCAGGTATGCTACACGTCTTCAATCCGGCTTCAACCACCAGGAGACTGCAAATTTCTTCTGCTTCTGCAAGCAGCGTGAATTTCACCGACCAAAGCGTGATGGATCAGACCTTTCCGCGAGATTTGTTTGTTTCAAAAGGCTATTTCCCCGATCAGATCCAGCTCAAGTGGGAAGTGGCCAATAACGCGTCCTTAATCAATCACTTTGAAATTTACCGGAAGAAGCTGAATGATGCAGATTCTATGTGGGTGGATAATGTGGAGCCTACCGCCCGGAAGTGGGAGGACTTATACGCTGAAGCCAATGAATTGTATAAATATACGCTGATTGCCGTCGGCATTCCGGGG
>CAYWTT010000576.1:0-2719 GCA_964461245.1 uncultured Prolixibacteraceae bacterium
TTAAACAGTATATGGCAGGAAATAGACGTGAGAAAACCTGTCACTTTGGATCAGCCCTGTGAAAGATGTAAACCATACGGATCCCCCGGATGATTTTCTTTAAGCACTAAAATAAGTGTTTGAACATTAATGGTTTTTTCTTATGTTTGTTTTTTTGGAGTCCATTTAGAGGTGAATGATGTAAAGTATATATCTGAACTGGTTGCCTCAAACCGTCAAATCGATGCCTTTAAAGAAATATTTTACAGATATCATGGGCGGTTGGTGCTTTTTGCCAATAGATTTACCGGCGATCTGCAGGTATCTCAGGATCTGGTCCAGGACGCCTTTTTGAAATTGTGGGAGAAATCTGAATCCCTTTCCTCTGTTGAATCTCCGAGAGCTTACCTTTTTACTGCGGTCCGTAACAGTTGTTTCAATCATCTGAGGCATATTAACATCAAAAAAATGACGGATGAACAGCTGGCGCAAAAAATCGACAACCTGGAAAAATCACTATACTTCGAACCGGGCGATCCCCTGAAAAGCCTGCTTGAGACTGAGTTTGCGGAAAAGATGGAGGAAATTGTCCGGTTAATGCCCGAAAAATGTCAACTGATATACCGCATGAGCCGGCAGGAATATAAAAAAAACAGTCAGATCGCTGAAGAGTTGGGGATATCGGTCAAAATGGTCGAAAAACACATTTCAAAGGGATTGCTTATTCTTCGCAAGGGTTTATCAGAATACCTCGGAGCCGTTCTGCTTATTTTTTTTCAGAGAATCTGATTTTTTTTGATGGCGCAGGTAGGGATAATCTGCTCTTATGTGTCTCTTCTTTTGTTATAATCAATGAATGAATTCGAAAAAGTCAGTAAAAGAACTTATAATTGCCCATCTTGACCATGAATTAAAGGGCGATGAACTGAAAGAACTGACCACATGGTTGTCAGCATCAAAAGCCAATGCCCGTTATTATGCAAAAATCAAGGACATTTGGGAAGCCTCCTTGGTTAATGCTTCACAGATAACAGAAACCGACAGGGAGTGGAGCAGGTTTATTTCCCTGGTGGGAGTCCGCGAGAAAGCCATTATTTCCCGGTACAAAACCGATTTAAAGTTACTGCGTCGTTTTGCCGCGGTTTTGATTGTCGGCCTGATTGCCGGCAGTTTATGGATAATATTCGGCACAAAATCCGATCCTGTTTTTATTACTTCTATTGTGCCTAAGGGTTCGGTTACCCAGTTGGTCCTTGCCGACAGCACCATTGTGTATCTGAATGCAGGATCTGAATTAAGATATTCACCTGAAACGAAACAAAAAAAGCGGGAGGTTTACCTGAAAGGAGAGGCATGGTTTGATGTGGTGAAAAATAAGCGGCCCTTTGTGGTACATACTGCTTTTTATGATGTAAATGTAACGGGAACCCGCTTTAATGTAAAGGCTTATGATACAGACAATACGGTTGCCACTACCCTGGAAGAGGGTCAGGTTCTAATTTCTTCCTCCGATAAGTACAGATTGAAGAAATGTATTATTCTCCGACCGGGTGAACAGGCAACACTTGACTGGAGTGACCATAAAATTGTCGTAAGCGAGGTGGATACCAAATATTTCACATCATGGAAAAATAACAAACTGATGTTCCTGAATATGAACTTCGGAGAGTTGATCCTCCTCCTGGAGCGGAAATATGGCGTTGATATCGAGGTGGATGATCCGGGAATCCTGAAATGTCACTATTCGGGGACTATAAAAAATGAAACCATTCTGGAAATTCTGGAAATTATCAAGCATACGCTTCCGATTCGTTACCGTA
Organism: uncultured Prolixibacteraceae bacterium; assembly: GCA_964461245.1. Lineage (GTDB taxonomy): Bacteria > Bacteroidota > Bacteroidia > Bacteroidales > Prolixibacteraceae > UBA1413. The sequence goes on from CAYWTT010000576.1 coordinate 1,800, forward strand.
TAGAAAACCAGACTGTAAAAATCTTTAAAATCAGAAAGGAGAAATGACTATGGAATAAACACTACAAAAAAAACCGGCAGGTGCTGTAACACCAGCCGGGTCTTGCGATTTAACTAGTGCTGTAACACCAACAAATCTTAATTAAAACTTTCAAATTTATGAAAAAAAAAGGGATTGGAATCTTTCTGTCCGACCGAAAGATTAAAAAGTTATTATTGACTATGAAACTGACACTTTTGATGTTAATAATTGGCATGATGCAGGTCTCTGCCACTGTCTATTCACAGGTAACCAAATTCACATTTACTGCTGAAAACAAAAGGGTTATCGATGTTCTTCAGGAGATCGAAGAGAGTAGCAATTTTCGTTTTTTTTACCAGAACGAGCAGGTCGATGTAAAACGCCGGGTAACAGTAAATGCTGAAAAGGCTACTGTAGAAGAAATTCTCGATCAGATCTTTGAAGACCAGGGAATCAGTTATAAAATCATGGAAGATTTCCTGATTCTATTGGGGCCGGGAAGGCAGCTCCAGTCAACTGGCCCGGAGGGCACACAGCAACAAAACCGGGTTAACGGTAAAGTCACCGATACCGCAGGCGTTCCGATTACCGGTGTGACCGTGGTAGTAAAAGGCACTACCAATGGTACCATCACCAATGCCGACGGAAATTACAGCCTGGGTAATGTAGCTGACAATGCAGTGCTGGTGTTTTCCTTTGTGGGGATGAAGCCACAGGAAATAGCAGTAAATGGAAAAAGCACCATTAACGTTTCCCTGGCAGAAGAGAATATTGGCATTGAGGAAGTCGTTGCCGTGGGATACGGTACCATGAAAAAAGTGGACCTTACCGGTTCTATTGCTTCCATTCCGGCCAATGCGTTTTTAGATCAACCGTCCAGTTCTGTAAATTCTGTGCTT
>CAYWTT010000577.1:0-2714 GCA_964461245.1 uncultured Prolixibacteraceae bacterium
AACAGGCAAAAAAGAGATCCCATCCACCTCACCGGGAATCGGAATTCCCGCCAGGTCGCAACAGGTAGGCAGGAAATCCCAGAATGCCGAGATGTGTCCGGTCGTTCCAGGAGTGATCCTTCCCGGCCAGCAGGCTATATAAGGCACATGGATTCCTCCTTCGTAAAGGTCGCGCTTGTAACCTTTAAACCTACCGTTGCTGTCGAAATAATCGGGATCCGCACCTCCCTCCCGGTGAGGGCCATTATCAGAAGTAAAAATGATCAGGGTCTGCCGGTCAATGCCCAGTTCCTCCAGTTTGTCCATAATCTCCCCCACCTGTTCATCCAACAAGGATATCATGGCAGCAAATGCAGCATGGCATTCCGGTTGGGATGCATAACCACCCGTTTTGTAATAAGGTCCGTCATCCACGCCCTTAAATGATGTTTCAGGGAGGAGCTTATCTCTGTATTTCTGCATTATTCTCTCAGGTGCCGCTAATTCGGCATGAGGTATTATGGTCGGATAATACATAAAGAAGGGTTGTCCTTTATGTTGTTCAAGAAACCGGATAGCCTGTTTATGAATCAGTTCCGGGGCATAATCCTGTTTCTTATGTCCGGAATTCCCAGCAAGGAGTACCTTTTCCCTGTTATGCCAGAGGGAATACGGATAGTAGTTATGGCCTAGCCGCTGGCAGTTATACCCGTAAAATTCATCAAATCCCTGGTTCAGCGGATCACCTTCCGATCCGGGGGATCCCAGTCCCCATTTCCCGAATGCGCCGGTCACATAACCGACTGATTTTAAAAGCTTGGGTAAAGTTACCGAGGATGCTGGTATGGGTTCCTGCCCTTCAGGCAAGTGCTCCCTGTTTCCTCTGATATAACCGTGACCTGTGTGATAGCCGGTCATCAAAGCACAACGCGATGGTGCACAAACCGAACTTCCCGAATAATGATTGGTGAAGACAAGTCCCCTTGCAGCCAACCGGTCGATATTCGGAGTTGAAAATCTCTTCTGCCCTAAAAAACCGAGGTCACCGTATCCGAGGTCATCACCCAGAATAAAAACAATGTTGGGCTTCACGGGGGGCATTTCATGCACCTTCTCTTTGTGGGTTCCACATGACAGGAAGAGGATACCAGATCCTACAGTGCCTGCCAGAAGCTTGATCTGAAGGTTCATTTACGGATTTATTGGATTTTACATCTTTTTGATAACGTAGGTCACAATTCCCCACACCATAAAATCATTTTCAGCGGTGATCCTGATCGGTTTAAATTCATCGTTAGCCGGCATAAGAAATACTCCATCCTTCTCCACCCGCAGTCGTTTTACCGTGAATTCCCCGTCGACAAAGCATACCGCAATCGAACCGTTACCGGGTTCCAGAGATTTATCGATGACCAGCACATCTCCCTCGCTGATCCCTGCGTCTCTCATGGAATATCCCTTGACCCTTCCGAAAAAGGTGGAAGCGGGATTCCGGATAAGTTCCCTGTTCAGGTCAATTCCCGCTTCCATGTATTCCGAGGCAGGTGATGGAAATCCGGCTGATATGCGGCTTTCAGCCATGGGAAGTGCTTCCGTGCCTTGTGGAAAGCCCGGATGCAAGGTCAGTTCCCTGTTCTTCTTTTCCTTTTTCATAGATTATGCTGACATTATGCATGCAATATACATGAAAAAAATTCCAGTCCAGCAAAACTGACAAATTATTGAAACGGAAAGCTCCAAGTAACTTCAGGCATTTACATGGTCTTCAGCCCGGTAAGAGGAACGGACCAACGGACTGCTTACCACAAACCGGAATCCTTTCCGTATTCCTTCATCCCTGAGCTGACTGAAGTAATCAGGCGGGAAATAGGTTATCACAGGCATATGGGATTTTGAAGGGGCCAAATACTGACCGATGGTCATTACCTTACATCCGGCTTCCAGCAGGTCATCCATGGTTTGCAGGATTTCCTCCCTTTTTTCTCCCAACCCTAGCATGATCCCCGATTTGGCAATCCGGCCAGAGGCAGCAACAATTCTGATTACATCGAGGCTTCTCCGGTAAAAAGAAGCACACCGTACCAAAGGGGTTAAACTTTCCACGGTCTCAAGGTTATGAGAAATCACGTCGGGAGCAGCATCAATTACCTGTTGAATACATTCGGCCCTTCCCCTGAAATCGGGGATCAGTACCTCAATTTTTATCCCGGGATTCACTCTTTTCACTTCCGTGATCGTTCTTGCCCAAGCCCCTGAACCCAAATCAGGAAGATCATCCCTGTCGACCGAGGTGATCACACAGTGGTGCAGTCCCATTACCCTGACAGATTCAGCCAGTTTCAATGGTTCCGATTCATCGGGTGGAAGCGGCCTGCCCGTTTTCACCCCGCAGAATTTACAATTCCGGGTGCAAATATCTCCCAGGATCATGAATGTGGCAGTGCCCCGGTTCCAACACTCTCCTATATTCGGACAATTACGACCGGTCGGAACCTTCAACAATTTCGACTACCATGCACCGATGAAAGAATGTATTGACTATATTTTTGTTAGCAATCAGATTAAAGTGCTGAAATACGGTGTGCTCACCGATAGTTATAACCAACGTTTTCCATCCGATCATCAGCCGGTAATGGTCAAGCTGGTGATTGGCAAATAGTAAAACGATTCAAGTAAAGAAGCCGCCTCACCTCTGAGACGGCTTCTTGCTTTCGGTAGGGGTGCCCGAGGCGGGA
>CAYWTT010000578.1:0-2700 GCA_964461245.1 uncultured Prolixibacteraceae bacterium
TGGGAGGAGCTGATCCGTAGTGCATTCCTTGATCGCATTAACCTGAGCCAGACCGGCCATTACGCCACTCCTGCCATTTTTTTTGATAAAAAAACGGAGAAAGGGGTCCCATTTGCCTATTATGTGTTCGGGACCGCCCTCACCGAGGTCACCGTTGATTGCCTGAGAGGGTGTTACACCATCGATCGCGTGACCATTGTCCACGATGCGGGGAAAAGCATGAATCCCGGACTCGACAAGGCACAGGTGGAAGGTGCCCTGGTTCAGGGTATCGGCTGGATGACCATGGAGGAGGTGAGGTACAGCGCATCGGGAAAACTGCTGTCGGATACATTGTCCAATTACAAGGTTCCTGATATCTGGTCGGTTCCCGGTGAAATTACTTGCCGCTTTCTTCCGGCTGAAGGTCCTGATGCCGCGGTCCTGGGCTCCAAGGCGATTGGTGAACCTCCTCTGATGTACGGAATAGGGACATGGTTTGCCCTTCTGAATGCCATGAAGGCATTCAACCGGGAAATGCCTCTGGTCTTTGATGCTCCACTTACACCTGAAAAGGTTCTCCTCAGGCTTTATGATCAATCTTCTTTTCTGTGAAGTGGCAATATACCAGACAGGATGTGATCCGCGGCTTGTTGATCTATGCCGCGGGCGACAGCATGGCAGCCCTGTTGTTGCATGAATTCATGTGGACACGACTGGCCGGGATGATGATGACAGGTGCAACTTTCTATGCCTTTGAGATCCCCAATTACTTCAGGTGGATCGATAACCGGATCAACGGGAAAAGCAATTACAGAAAATCATTTGAGAAAACCGTCCTGGCCATCCTTTACTTTAATCCCCTTTGGATTGCCCGCCACCTTGTTTTTATCGCGTTCTTTTCAGGTAAGGCAGCCTGGATCACCTGGGATATTCTGCGTATCGCCACCTGGTCTTTTCTGGTGAACATACCTCTTTCTTTAATTGCCAACTATCTTATCCAGAACAGAATAGGTCTCAGACACCGGTTCTTTGCCAGTGCCGTTTTTTCAGCCCTGATGGCCATTTACTATGCCGTAAGCCGGATCATATATGGGGGATGACGAAAAACCGGTAAGGCGTTCTCCAGATTCAAGACTCCAAATTCAGCATTTTGGAGGCATCTGAATCAAGCAACCAGGAGAGATTTCCGCTTACAGGACGGACCTGTGAGGCGGGGTAGCGGTTTTTCCCTGGAAATTGAATGATTTCACGCACGATTTCAGCCTTCCCAGGGCCAGTTACAAGAAAAACCACCTGTTTTGCCCGGTTGATGACAGGCATGGTCAGCGTGATCCGCTTCTGTCCTGATCGCGGATGGACTGCTACTTCGCAACAATTCGCTGAATTGAGGTTTTTTACATCCCCGGGAAACAGAGAGGCCGTATGGCCATCTTCACCCAACCCCAGAAGGATCAGGTCAAAAACGGGCCATTCCGACTCTGCCGGTAAATTCATAGCCAGGATCTTTCCGTAACGTTTGGCTTCTGACTCCGGATGGTCTTCTCCGCAGATCCTGAAAATGTGATCCGGGAGAATATCCAGTCTACTGAAGAGAGCAGCATGGAGCATTTTGATATTGCTTTCCGGATCATCCGGAGGCACACACCGTTCATCGACCTGGAAAAACCGGATCCTTTCCCAGGGAAGGCTCTTCTGGTGGTGCCACGAAAGTTGATCAAAGATTTCCTTTGGAGTAGATCCTCCCGAAAGGGCTATGTTCAGCGGTTCACCCCCTCTCTTTCCATCCATGGTTTCTTTCATTACATCTGCCAGATGATCAGCAATTTCTCTGGCGTCAGACCATATCGCAATTCCCTTTTGTGCCATTTTATGATTGGATTTCAGTCGGTTTTGACAACTAATAACTTAGTTGTATGACTATAATTATAGTTCACAATATTCGCCATCGTCGGCCAGGTTTTTACAGGGATATCTCCAGCTTTTCCCTCTCCCGATCAACTGGTCCGCATTTTCAGGTCCCCAGGTGCCGGCCGGGTAACCGTGGATTTTAGTATCGGAATCCTGGCTCCATGCTTTCTGGATGGGTGCCACAAATCTCCAGGCGGCTTCAACGGCATCGGCCCGTGCATAAAGCGTGGAGTCACCCGTCATGGCGTCGTAAATCAGCCGCTCATAGGCTGAGGGGAGGTGAATATCGGAAAGGTCGCTGTAATGAAAATCCATTTTGACGGTTTTCACGCTAAAACCAGCTCCAGGTTGCTTGAGTCCGAAGGTCAGAAGGATACCTTCATCGGGCTGGATCCGGATGATCAGCTGGTTTGCATGGCGGTTGTCGTCGTTTTGCCGGAACAGGTTATGCGGGGTAGGCTTGAAATGGATTACCACTTCCGTTACACGGGTAGGTAACCGCTTACCGGTTCGGATATAGAAGGGGATTCCTTCCCAGCGCCAGTTGTCGATGTAAAATTTAAGAGCTGCGAATGTTTCTGTCCGCGAACCGGGATTTACTCCCGGTTCTTCCCGGTAACCCGAGACTGCTTGTCCATGCACATGGGAAGCCACATATTGACCCCGTATCACCTGTTTCGTCACATCTTCATCACGGATCGGTTTCAGTGATTGGAATACTTTCATAACCTCATCCCGGATAGCGTCCGCCTCCATTGAAGAAGGGGGTTCCATGGCTGTAAGTCCCGCGATCTGCAGCAGATGATTCTG
>CAYWTT010000579.1:0-2693 GCA_964461245.1 uncultured Prolixibacteraceae bacterium
TGCTCAGTCACATGATTTCAAACCAGACACAGGTTGGGGCCATTTCACCTGCACGCTAAGGCCCCAAGGTATTTCACAGGTTTCCGGAAATAACCGGTTTGTAATTTATGCCTCAAATCCCGGCAGCTTATATTTTGATGTGATTACGGTTATGCCCCCAACCTGGAAGAACCGTCCAAACGGCCTTCGTCCTGATTTGGCTGAAAAACTGGCTGCTTTAAAATTCAAATTTATACAGTTCCCTGGTGGATGTACGGCAGAATCAGCCAGCATGGACAAAAGCTGGAACTGGAAAAATTCCATCGGCCCGCTGGAGCAAAGAGCAGGTTCGACACGCAATCGCTGGTGGTACAAAAACGATCTTTATTTCGGGCTTGATGAGTATTTCCAGTTGTGTGAAGATATGGGAGCCGAGCCTGTCTATACCACTTCAGCCGGGATTGATGAACGACCGAACTTGCCGGACTGGTATGCCCTATGCCCTCTTGATCAAATGAAACCGATCATTGACGATATTCTGGACTTGATTGAATACTGTAATGGTTCAGCCTCAACAACATGGGGCGCGAAACGTGCAGCAAACGGTCACCGGAAACCTTACCATCTTAAATACATTGAAATAGGGAATGAAAACTATGGAACAACCGATGACTATAATGCACGTTATAAGTTGATCTGTCATGCGATCAAAAAAAAATACCCGGATATTAAAGTCATGTTTAACAGTTCCTCAAGGGACGGCAATCTCATTACTGCCGGGAATTTTTTTGATTATAGTGACGAGCACTTCTACCGGAATGATCTTTCGGATTTATACCATAAATATGACAGTGTTAATCCGGTAAACAAAATAATTTGCGTTGCGGAATATGCATCTTCCACATACGGGAATGGTGGAAATGTAATGGGAAATCACCGGGATGCAGTCAATGATGCTATTTTTATGCTGGGATGCGAAAAGAATTCCCGGAGCATGTGGTGGACGGGTTACGGCAATTATGCCGGAGTCGTCGGACACGGCAATTTCGGACCCTGTCTGGTATGGAATGATGCTGTATCCTGTTTTGCTACTCCATCCTATTATATGCAAAAAATGTTGTTTACAGAGAATCAGGGAACAAGGGTTTTGCCCTTTTCACATAGCCTGGTTCATGGTTACTGCTCCGCTTCAATGGATACGGAATCCGGAAGAAATGATATTCTCATTAAAGTAGCCAACAATTCAGAGGTCTCTGAATCGGTAAATATTATCCTTGAAAATGCGGGTAAAGTCTGTTCAGAAGGACATTCTTTGACCCTTACAGGTTTGCCTGACGATGAAAATACGCTGGACAATCCAATCAGGATTGTCCCGGCGGAGGGTAGTTTTACTGCCGGAAACACGTTTACTTATTGTTTTCCAGCCTGGTCGGTAAGTGTCTTGAGAATTCATCTCCGTGGAAAAATTAAACCTGCTATTTAAGATCTACTCTATTCTGCGTTAGGTTTCCCTTCGTAAAAACGATACATCAAAACCTGACATAATAAAACAGAATACAAGGCTGTACCTCATTTGTCTTCATTACGATCCAAAGACGATCGACAAAATATCAGTTACAAGTTTTATGAATAAATTAGTGAAATGAAAAATTTAAAAATTTACATACTGGGGGTCTTCACCGTTTTTGCTGTTCATTGTCCCGGACAGATACCTGAAGATGTTTTAAAATTATCCATTTCAGAGGGAGAAAAGATCTGGGCCGGATTTATCAGTGATGGAGACAAAATGCCATTAAAAGAAGGATATTCTTTGGATTTTTATGGCGATAATGCCGGTAACCAATCGCAGCCATTCCTGATAACCAGCAAAGGTCAGTTTGTATGGAGTGAACATCCGTTTTCATTCAAATATAAAAACAATGCGTTGGAGATAACCGACACTTATCACACCGTTGAATCCGGGAAGGCTGGGAGTACCCTTGCCGATGTCCAGGGATATGTCCGGCAGAAATATTTTCCCTTCACAGGCAAAATGCCGGACACACTCCTGTTTTCGAAGCCCCAGTATAACACCTGGATTGAATTGACATATAATCAGAACCAGGCAGACATTTTGAAATATGCTCATGATATTATCAATAATGGATTTCCTCCCGGCGTATTAATGATTGATGACAGCTGGATGGAAGATTATGGTCTGTGGAAATTCCACCCAGGTCGTTTCCCAAATCCCAAAGCAATGGTGGATGAATTACATGAGATGGGCTTTAAAATCATGCTTTGGATCGTTCCATTAGTAAGCGCTGACCAGGCCATGATATACAGGAAACTTAGCGAATCAAAGGCATTTTTACTGGAGAAAAAAACAGAAAAAGATACCTGGAATTCAAGTTCCAAACCCATCATGGTAGAATGGTGGAACGGGCAGTCCGCTCAGCTGGATTTTTCAAATCCTGCAGCGGTAAGCTGGTTCAATGAACAATTAGACAGGTTATCCAAAGAATATGGAATTGACGGTTTTAAATTTGATGCCGGCGATATGCATTTTTACCCGTCAAACAGCCTGAATAAGGGCAACCTGACACCGAATGAGCTTCTCGGGCTTTACTCGCAGTTTGGATTAAGATATCCCCTGAATGAATTCAGGGCGTGCTGGAAAAACGGTGGCCAGCCTTTGGTTCAAAGATTAAAAGATAAATGGCACAGCTGGAGTG
>CAYWTT010000580.1:0-2680 GCA_964461245.1 uncultured Prolixibacteraceae bacterium
CCGGGGCATTGGTCGACGGTCCGCTTGCTTTTGACGTGGCCATTGACAAAGAGTCGGCATCCATCAAAAAAGTGATTTCACCGGTGGCCGGGGATGCCGATTGTCTCCTGTTTCCCAATATTGATGCGGGGAACGTCTTTTATAAGATGAGCACCAAGATGTGCAAATCAGAACAGGCTGCCATCGTGATGGGAGCAAAGGTTCCGGTGGTGCTTTCCAGCAGGGGTGATTCGAAGCAGACCAAACTTTTTTCGATAGCTCTGGCTGCCCTGATGGGTTAATTTTTCCCGTTATGAGCGATATACTGATCCTTGCCGTCAATCCGGGTTCAACCTCCACCAAATTTGCGGTTTACGAGGGAGAGAAGTGCATATTGATCAAAACGATCAGGCATTCCATTGAAGAGATCGCAAAATACCGGAGAATTGTCGATCAGTTTGAATTCCGCAAGGGAGTGATCATTGATTCTCTAATGGATGAAGGGATGCCTGTCGATTCCATCAAGCATATCATCGGCCGCGGCGGGCTGACATACCCCATGGAGTCGGGCGTTTATCTGGTCAACAATCTGATGCTGGAACACGCCAGGGCTGGGGTGATGGGAGAACATGCAAGCAACCTGGGGCCTCTGATCGCCGACTTTATTGCCCTTCAGATACCTAAAGCCAAAGCTTACATTGCCGATCCGGTAGTCACAGATGAAATGGAGCCGATTGCCCGCATTGCCGGGCACCCCCGCTTCACCCGGGTCTCCATATTTCATGCCCTCAACCAGAAGGCCATTGCCCGTGCCCATGCCCAAAAAACCGGCAGGAAATATGAGGAATTGAACCTGCTGGTTACCCACCTGGGAGGAGGTATCTCTGTAGGAGCCCACTGCAGGGGAAGGGTCATCGATGTAAACAATGCCCTGAACGGAGAGGGTCCTTTCAGCCCTGAGCGTTCAGGAACCCTGCCTGTGTACCAGCTGATCGATATCTGTTTTAACGGGAAATTCAGCAAAGACCAGATCCAGCGCATGGTGGTGGGAGAGGGGGGATACGTAGCCTACCTGGGGACCAACAGCGCCCTCGATGTCCAGAAAGCGGCTGAAAACGGTGATGTAAAGGCCAGGTATATTCAGGATGCACTCGGATACCAGGTATCCAAACTGATCGGAGAAATGGCAGTGGTACTCAACGGCGAGGTCGATGCCATCCTGTTGACCGGTGGCCTGGCCTATAACCAACACCTGGTGGAATACATCACCCGGAAAGTGAAGTTTATTGCTCCCATTTTTACCTACCCCGGGGAAGATGAACTGGAAGCCCTGGCCATGAACGCCCTGAGAGTGGCAAGAGGAGAGTTACAGCCGAAAATATACAAGGGAAACGCCTGAAAGAGGAGTTTCCCGGCTTTAATCAAAAAACTTGTTTGGGAATATATTCACGGCAACAAAACCGAATACCCCCGTAACCAGTATCAATCCAAAATCCACAACATGCCTGATCAGCCGGCCCCGTTTGCGGATGATCATAAAATGCCCAACCACCAGAATACAGCTTAATACCAACCAGTTAAAACCTTTGCTGAGGGTAAAGTAAAAATTGATGAAGCTGCTGCTTTCATTCGTCAGGCTTACCTGTCCGGGGAAAAGAAAGGCAAAAATTTTGCCCGGCCGGGTTTCGGACTTGACCGGCCAGGTTTCATTATACTCGTTCACTTTCCTGTACTCCTTATCCAGGATTACCACCCGCATGAAACCATTCCCGGTAATGATCACATCATAGTTGAAAAGATCCCCGTATATCCTCAATTCTTCAGTTTCCGGGTCGAAATTTCCTACCGGGAATTTTACAAGTTCATATTCATCCTGCGTCAGGATATAAATGTCGCCTGACGAATCGAACAGATAGGCATAGTACTTCTTGTCCTTGAAATCGACACACGAAATGAATTTAAATTTAATCCCTTCCGGAAGATTGACCTTGCGGATATAAGGATTTCCTTTGACCATTTTCAGGTGAAAGAGCTGATCTTTAGAGTCGACAATCAGATAGCCTTCGTCGCACGATTTCCGTGTGGTAGGCAGTCCGGCAACCTTTCTGGCCGGAAATTCAAATCCTTTGTTGTACAAGGCAGCCGAAAATAGACGGCTTTTATTTTCCAGAATACGGTTTGATTTGGCATCTATAAACTCCATTCGCCAGGTAATCCGGAAAAAATCCTCGGGCATTTCCAGGTTAGCCCTTCCCGATTCTGATTCCAGCAAAGGCCAGGCGCCCGGATCGGGCATTACCATGTCAGTCGGTCCATAACTAAAAAAAGAACGGTTCAGGTTGATCTCATGCACGTCCATCAGCATCCCGTTGATCGTATCCTTCATGGTTCCCGACATCATCAGCTGCCGCATGTAAAGGAAAGGAAGTCTCTCTTCATATTGTTCACGGGTATATTTATTGCCCCGGGTATCTTCACGTACGATGGGATCTTCATTTCGCTGAATCATAAAATCCTTTTCAATGCAGCTGTACATGACGAAAGGTTTTTTGATCGGCTGGTCGAATGCAGTCCAGTAAATTTTAGGAATCGCCACCGCCATGGCCAATATGGTGACCAAAACCAACAAATATCTGCTTAACTTAACCATATCACATCTCTCCTTTTCAATATATTATATGACTCTTTTTTACGCAAAAGG
>CAYWTT010000581.1:0-2678 GCA_964461245.1 uncultured Prolixibacteraceae bacterium
TTCCTTACGCTTACTCATCAAAGGCCAGGCAGAAGAAATGTTGTGCCGGAATTTGTCAAATTGGGAACCGATCCTTTAGAAGTTACCGGGAAGTATGCACATGAAAACGGCTTCGAATTTTTCTGGTCGAACCGGATTAACGATTGTCATGATTCAGGTCATACACCTGAAAACCCTTACGAACGCTTTTCGAAACTAAAAACTGAACATCCAGAATACTTGTTTGGCGCCTGTCAGGAAAAGTTACCCTACGGACGGTGGAGCGCAGTCGATTTTAATCGTCCGGAAATCCGGGATTTGTGTGTGCAGTATTATACAGAAGTGTGCGAAAACTACGATGTGGACGGAATTGAACTGGATTTCTTCAGGCATTGCTACTTATTCAAAGAAGTTGCGAGAGGTGCAGTTGCGACAACGGCGCAACTTGCCATGCTGACCGATATGCTCACAAAGATCAGGGAGATGACCGAAAAGATTGGAATGAAAAAGGGCAAACCGATATTTGTACTTGTGCGCATTCCGGATTCGGTTGAATATTGCCGCAGGGTGGGTATCGACATTGAAAAATGGGTGGAAAAAGGATTAGTGGACATGATAGTGGGAAGTGACTATTTCAGGTTGAACTTCTGGGATTATCTGGTTGCACTGGGACACAAACATGGGGTGAAAGTGTATGCCGGCTTAAGCGAGCCACGAGTGAAAAATGAACATCCCTTGCTCAACCGACTCCAAAATCCGGTATACCGTGCCCGGGCTTTGGCCGCCTGGCAAGCCGGGGTTGACGGATTGTACATTTTTAACGAGTATAATACCCGGAGCCGGTACCTCCAGGAAATAGGCAGTGCAGGCAAACTGGAAAATAAGAATAACCTATACTTTGTAACCTACCGGAATGGGAATCCCAATTCATATCTGAAAAATGGCAAGGATTATTCATCAATTCCCATATTAACACCAGAAAATCCAAAAATTCTTGATTCAAATTCTTTGCTTTTTCAGCTGGAAACGGGTAATGAAAATGTCTCTGCAAAAATAGCGCTCATATTGTACTTAAAAGAAAAGACCCCGGAATTTATCAAAGCAAGCATAAATGATACTGATCTTAAATACCTGAGAAAGACAAACGACGGGCTTTCTGTTTTCGAAGTTCCGAAGGGATGTGTCAAGCCCGGGAAAAACACGCTAGGAATAGGGATTAAACAGGGAAGTCCGGTTACGCTGCTGGATGCGGCAATCTTTTTTTACAGGAATACTGACGATCCGGATACAAAGGATCTTGCTGGAGTTTGTTTTAACAACTAACATTCATTCAGATTTTTAAGATTTCTAAAAATCCATTTGCCCATATTGATATGAAAAATAAAAAACCAAATCTCTGTTTGTTTATTTTTCTCGCTATACAGATTATTTATTTTACTCTTCCTGTCCGGGCAATGTACATCTTCAACCGGAAAGAAGAACTCGGAGCAATTAAAGAGTTAATGGACACATTGCAGGATAAGCTCATTTCTTATAATGCAGAACCGATGTCACCCTTTAACCTGCTGTTCGATTATTATCACCATTCCCTGCCATCTCTCAAAGTGGGTAGTCATTTGGTTACCGGTAATTATACAGATGCTGTCGGACGTTACGGATGGGATGATTTTGTGCATTCAAACACCTTTGATCCGGTGTTCATCGCCTTGGAAAAGGAGTATATCATTTCTATGAGCCGACAACCGTTTTCCAAAAGATTGCTTTCGCAAACCGATGCAGTGGTGATTATGAATCCGGATAACCCGAGGCTGTTACCATCGGCGAAACTTATCTCAGATGATGAAATATCTTCCCTTCAGCAATTTGTAAAAAACGGTGGGAGTCTGATGGTGATGGTGAACAGCGGTGGAGCCGCCAGAGAATCAGAAAGCTTTGAGAGTGTCCAACTGCGTAAGCTGGTGCGCAGTTTTGGCCTCGACTGGAACGACGATGACACTAATTATTCCGACAACTATCTTTCGCCTGGGCATCCTTATTTTTATGATGTCCTAAATTTCCATTACGGTGCTGGTTGTACACTTCAGATTCTTCCGGAAGCTATTAAGCCTGAAGTTTTACTCCATGTCAGTTCACAACCTGAATATACCGACCGTGATGTCAAAGGCCCGGGCATTGTCATGGTTCGCCCGGGGAAAGGCAAGTTTATATTGGTTGGAGATGTAGGTACCTGGACTGCCAACATGGCTCGTCCATGGGCGGAAAATGAACGAATACTTAAACAGCTTTTCAGATATCTGAAACCTGACAGGCACGTGGTTCCGTTTCAACTGGACTCAGGAAAATCCCTCGAATACGAAGTAACGGCAGTTGGATTGCAGGGCATTCCTGTAGCCAATAGCCTTTCACAGATCGATAAACCTTATTACCGGCTTTTTATGCCAAGGGAACGAACCAAAATGCCTTATTTTGAGATTTCTGCGCGTATAAAATTAAGCAATACAGAACAAACAAAAGATCAGGCAAGCAAACTGGAAACAAAAGTTACTGATTTCAGATGGTTTGATGAACAACCGGAAAATACGGATAACCAACACATCTGTTTTACAGTCAGCAGGCAGGGGAAAGTAAGCGAAATGGAAGCAACGGGACGTGATGCCCGGTGGCTGGCGCCCGATGTTACTGCCCTTATTCCTTTGCTT
>CAYWTT010000582.1:0-2677 GCA_964461245.1 uncultured Prolixibacteraceae bacterium
CACCCATACCGGGAATATTCCGGATATCTCTTCCCGCCGCTTTTTCCAAAACTTCCGACCAGTTAGTCAATCCGGCTTCAATTCGCCGGATCATGGCCTGGTCGGCTCCTTTTTGCGGTCCGAAAATTGATGCGGCCCCGTTCTCCCCAAGCAGAGGATTATTGACATCGGAAAGAATGATTATTTCAGGAGGGCTGGCATGAAAGCCAGGAAAGATGATCTCTTTTACCCGGGCAAGTGAATCCGTTGTACCGGGCAAGATGTTTCGGTTTTCATCCAGGAAGGAAAATCCCAGGGCATCCAGCATCCCGATTCCTCCATCGATGGTAGCACTTCCGCCAATTCCCAGCATAATCCGGGTGCAACCCTCTTCAATGGCCGACCGGATAAGTTGACCCGTGCCAAATGATGTGGTTTTTTCAGGGTTCAGCTCTTCCTTCGACAAAAACCGCAAACCTGTGGCTTCAGCCATTTCAATAAGCGCGGTTTCCCCGGCTTTTCCAAAAATAGCTTCCACCGGCCGGCCGGGGGGATCCTGTACTGTCACCTTCACCGGCTTTGCCGAAAACAACTGGGTCAGAATCGGACCTGTAAAGTCGCCTCCGTCAGCAACCGGTACTTTCCTGATGTGGAAAACCAGTGAAGCTTTCCGGAGCCCCCTTTCCACAGCATCCGCAAATTCAGCCGCATTCAGGCTGCCTTTCATACTATTGGGAGCGATGAGTATATTCATGCGTCAATCACAAATTAGCTTTCCCCCCGGGTAACAGAGTTTATCCCTTTCATATTTTTTAATTTATGGATCAGAAAATCGAGGTGATCCACACTATGCACCCAGATCTTCAGCACCCCCTTGAACTCTCCCCTGTCCGATTCCACATTGATGGCTCTCATCTGAACACCAAAATCCTTGGCAATTACATGCGAGATTTCTGAAACAATCCCCAGTGTATCGGTCCCGGTTATGTGAAGAGTGGTAAGGAAAGAGCTTTTTCCGGTGGTGGATTTCCACTTTGCCTTGACCAGCCTGTAGGGGTATCTCTCTATCATCTGTGGTGCATTGGGACAGCTGACCCTGTGGATTTTAATACCCTCATGGATTGTCACAAAGCCGAATATCTCGTCTCCATAGACAGGATTGCAGCATGGAGCCAGCTTGTAATTCACATCCCTGATATTACTGTCAATGATCATGTAATCGTCCCCGCTTTCCACCCCCAGTTCCCTGACTGTTTCGGATGGAAGGATCTCTTCGAGTCGGGAACGGACTGATTGTTTCTCTTCCTCACGGATAAGGGATTTGATATTCAGGGTATCGATCTTTCCAGTGGAGATGCTGTAATAAAGGTCAGTGGCCAGCTTAAACCCATAGTGTTTAAGCAATTTACGCATGATCTCTTCGGTAAGTTCAATTTTCCAATTCTTAAACTTACGGTAAAGCATCTCTTTCCCGTTGGCTGCCTCTTTTTTGCGTGCTTCATTCAGACTGGACTTGATTCGTGTTTTCGCTTTAGAAGTAACCACTATGTCCAGCCAGTCGAGCTTTGGCCGCTGGTTGTTGGAAGTTTCGACTGACACGGTATCTCCGTTCCTGAGCTTATGACGCAGGGTGACTTTCCTGTCATTCACCTTTCCTCCCACGCATTTATCACCCAGATCGGAGTGGATATCATATGCAAAATCAAGGATGGTAGCCCCTCTCGGCAATTTCCGGAGATCTCCCTTGGGAGTGAAGACATAGATCTCCTCGGAATAGACGGTTTTCCTGAATTCATCGATGAAATCCACCACGTTGACATCGGGATTTTCCAGTATTTCGCGGATTCCGGTCAACCACTGGTCGAGTTCTTTATTCTCTTTTCCCCCTTTGTATTTCCAGTGGGCTGCCACTCCCTTTTCAGCCATTTCATCCATCCGGCGGGTTCTGATCTGGACTTCGATCCACTTTTTATGAGGCCCCATCACCGTGGCATGCAATGATTCATAACCGCTCGACTTCGGAATGGTAATCCAGTCACGCATTCTTTCAGGATTGGCCTGGTATTCATCGGTCACCACGGAATAGACGGTCCAACAGTCGGTTTTTTCATTTTCCGGAGCTGAATCTAGGATCACACGGATGGCAAACAGATCATATACTTCATCAAAGGGCACGTTTTGTCGCTGCATCTTGCTGTAAATCGAAAAAACTGATTTGGTACGCGCCTTCATCTCGAAGCTGAAGCCCCTGATCCGCAATTTTTCTTCAATGGGTTTGACAAATTCGGCCGTAAAGAGTGACCTTTCATTTTCAGTCTCTTTCAGTTTCTGAATCACTTCCTGGTAAGCTTCCGGTTTTAAATATTTCAGGCACAGGTCTTGCAGTTCCGAATTCAGCTGATACAGCCCCAGTTTGTGAGCCAGAGGTGCATAGATATGGCTGGTTTCAGTGGCAATTCTCCGGATGGAGTCGGTGGGGAACTGATCAAACTTCCGCATGGTTTGAAGCCGGTCAGCAATTTTAATCAGGATCACGCGCACATCTCCTGCCAATGCAAGTAAAAGCATGCGGAAATTTTCCGGGTGAAGTTCCACTGTATCTGTGCCCAGGGCGTTGATCTTGGCCATTCCTTCGAGAATTCCCACCACCGGTTGGCCAAAAACTGCGCCAATGCGTTCGATTGACACCCCGTCATCT
>CAYWTT010000583.1:0-2676 GCA_964461245.1 uncultured Prolixibacteraceae bacterium
CAGGCTCGGTGCAGGAGAAAAAGTGCTGGTAGAGAAAATGGTTTCCCGCACAGGCCGGTTCTTTGACGGATATATTCAAATTAATGCTTCGGATAAAAAGTTTGATTTCACCTATGAAGGGCTCGATCGTAACCGCTATTCACAAGAGAATAAGGAAGTCCGCCGCCAGCAGAAAGCAAACGCACCGGAAGGGAAGGCAGAAAAACAAAAACAACTGTACATTCCCAACAAACTACTGGGCGTTGAGTTGACCGAAAAACAACAGGAATACCTTAAAGCAGGCCAGGCCACTTACATCAGGGGAATGCTGAAAGACGACAAGGGTGAACCATTCAACGCCTGGGTAAAACCCAATCCCGAAAAAGAGAAGTTCGACTTTTTCAGGTGGAACCCCGACAAGGCCAAAAAGCAGGGTGCAGAAGTCAAACCAGCGGAAGAAAGTAAAAACCAGGTAGCCGTCAACAGCGAGGGTAAAACAAGTGAGGCGACCAAAAAAGTGAAAGAGCCATTAAAAAAGGGACAGCAAAAGCCTACGGAAAACCAGTATAAGCAAGAAGCACGAAGGCCTGCTGTAAAGAAAAGCGGTATCAAAATCTGAGTCCTGTTTTAAACAATTCCCACTGAAACAAACTGAAGATATGTTCAGCCGGGAATGGTTATATTTACCACTGAATATACCGCTGCTTTCTTCAACAGGCATAACATTTCTTTGTTTGTTTGTTGTTTGTCGGTGACGGATATTTTAGTGGTGCGCTCCGGGTGGGAACCCGGGGCGCTTTTGCCTGATATACCTTCCTTTTTTCAACCACTAAATATCCGTATCATGGAAAACACAAAAAATAAAACCGGACAGGAATTGTCTTATTACGGGTTCTCCCTCCTTTCTTACCTCAAAGAAAACCACCCCGAACGCACCTCAGACATAGCTTTTATAGAAGAACGTGCTGATGCGGCAGCAGAAACTTACGGCAATACTGTTAAAAACGGGCAGACACATATTGAGGCGGAAGAACTGGCTTCGGAGGTACTTTTTCAGGGCCTGCACTTTTCCCCTTACAATGCCCTTATTCACATTCTTTGGAATGAGTTTTCATATGAAATACCTGAAGAAAGGGCAAAAGAAATTGCCCTTCAAATCTTACCACTTTGCAGTGAGGTGCTGGGCAAATATACCCTTTCGGATGATTTCGAAGTCACTTCGCAATACGATGAGTTATATACCGAACTGACGGGAACCGTCGAAATACTGCTCGAAGATGGCTTACAATAAAAAGGAACACCTGCGGGCAAATATCGATGCGATAAAAATGGCGTTTATCCTTGACCGGGAGAACAGGCAGGCAACAGCCAGGGAAAAAGAAATACTCGCCTGGTATTCCGGTTTCGGTGCTATTAAGGAAATACTTGACCCTCTGCCAACTAATGGTTCAGCCAATCCCCTGATAAATGAACTGCATGCTGTTTTACGGAAAAATACCCTCGATGAAAAAGAGTATAAACACTATTTCGACGGACTGAAAAACTCCATCCTGACAGCATTCTATACACCTCCGGAAGTAGTTAATGCTTTGGCTTCGGCACTTAGCGACAGCGGAATCAAACCGTTCCGCCTGCTTGACCCCAGCGCCGGTACAGGCGTTTTTGCGCAGGCTTTTAAACAGCTTTCTTCCGACATAGAAGTTACCTGCTTTGAGAAAGACCCGATAACCGGAATGATACTCAAACACCTTCATCCGGAAGACAAAGTAAGAGCAGAGGGTTTTGAAAACATCGAAAAAAAATATGCCGGTTATTACGATATGGCGGCAAGCAATATCCCGTTCGGGGATGTGGCGGTGTTCGACCCGGCTTTACTCTCCGACAGCGACCCGGCAAAAAAGATTGTCTCACGCTCCATCCACAATTACTTTTTTCTGAAATCGGTGGATATGGTACGTCCGGGAGGATTGGTAGCTTTCATTACATCGCAGGGAGTACTGAATGCGCCGGCAAACCGTCCGGTGCGGGAATACCTGATGTCCAATTGTGAGCCAGTTTCAGTTATCCGGCTTCCAAACAACCTGTTTAGCGAATATGCAGGAACCGAAGTTGGCAGTGATCTGATTGTCCTGCAAAAACGGGAACAAAAAGACCTGTCCGTTTCTAACCCCATAAAACAGGCATTTATTGAATCAAGGATACTGTCCAATGGAATTTCGGTCAGCAACAGTTTTAAAACCTTTGACAGGGTGGTCCACACCGATGCTAAAGTTGATACCGATCCTTACGGCAAACCGGCAATGGTATTTACCCACAAAGGAGGGATTGAAGGAATGGCCAAAGACCTACGGAAAATGCTGAAAGAAGATTTTTCCCGGTATTTGGATTTGAAACATTACCAGTCCCATGCACAGGACACGGTAGAACGAGTGCAATCACAAAAAGTAGCCGCCACGGATATTAAGCCAACGCTTAACCCCGGTGAACCCCGTTTCCCCGATGATCTCGATCCCTTTTGGCAAGCTATCGAGGATGATTGGTTCCCCAACGATAATCAAACCGGAGCGGTAAAACCAACGATAGAAAATAAACCCGATCCCCAAAACCAACAACGAATATATTCAGGGCAAGGTACACTTTTCGATGCGAATGATAAGGCCATTCAGAAAGAGCCTGCTACGGAGGCGAAACCCCGGC
>CAYWTT010000584.1:0-2675 GCA_964461245.1 uncultured Prolixibacteraceae bacterium
GTTCCGGCTGAGAAGCTGGACAGGATCACCCGGAAAAATCATCAGGGAATCATCGCACTGCTCTCTGCTGTAGAATTTTATCATCTGGAAGATATATTGCCGGACATTTATGAAAGGGGAGAGGAACCACTGCTCCTGATACTGGACCAGGTCACCGATGTGAGGAATTTCGGGGCCATTGTGCGTTCCTGTGAATGTGCTGGGGTTCATGCCGTGGTGATCCCTGAAAAGGGAGCGGCCAGAGTGGGTGAAGATGCGATGAAAACATCGGCAGGGGCGTTAAACCTGGTGCCGGTATGCCGGGCAGGCAACCTGGCGGAAGTAGCCGATTACCTAAACCATTCCGGTGTGAAAATATTCGCCGCTACGGAAAAAGCGGAAAAGATCTTTACGGCGGTGGATATGAAAGGCCCGGTTGCCCTTATCATGGGATCGGAAGAGAGTGGTATCTCTCCCTCCCTGTTACGGAAAGCGGATGAGCTGGTGAGAATACCGGTCTTTGGGAAAATCGGCTCACTCAATGTTTCTGTGGCCGCATCACTGATGATGTATGAAGTGATCCGTCAGCGGAATCAGGAATAAATCGGAAGGCTTCGTTTAAAGGTCTCTTCGAGCGAAATAAAGGTTTCCGTACTTAAAACACCCTGAATTTTCTGGATTCTTTCACTCAGAATGCTCTTCAGGTGTTCGTTGTCCTTGGCGTAAACCTTGATGAAAATGGCATATTGTCCGGTGGTGTAATGGCATTCAACGATCTCCTGAATCTCCTGTAATTTTTCCACCACATCAGCATAAATTCCCCCCTTTTCCAGGAAAATCCCGATATAGGTGCAGGTGCGCAAATCGACTTTCCTGGGATTTACATAATACCCTGATCCCGTAATCACTTCCAGGTCGATCATTCTGTTTACGCGCTGATGTACCGCTGCCCTTGATATACCTACTTCGCTGGCTACATCCTTGAATGGGATACGGGCGTTCCGGCTGATGATTTCGAGTATCCTCAGATCCACTTCATCCAAATGATTCCTTAATGTCATTTTATTTATCAGTTTGGCATCAAATATAGTTAAATATTAACATTTTAACAATTATACTTCGTAGTTATTCTTTCAAAATGTCATAAATTACATCTTATAATATCTATTAGTTAATAAATGAATAATAAAGTGCCGAATAGATATTATATTATTAAATTATCTGTTAATTTGTCAAAATTAACTTAATTTAATTGCGGCAATGAATGTGAAAAGTGAAACAAAATGGTGGCTGATACTGTCCATGTTGGGGGTAGTCAGTCTGCTCGGGATTATGATGCAGGGAAGCTTGTCAGCCCAAGCCGATCCAGGTATTTCTGCAGGTGACACCGCATGGATGCTGACCTCTACTGCCCTGGTGCTTCTGATGACACCGGGACTTGCTTTTTTTTACGGGGGGATGGTGCAATCCCGCAATATTATTTCCACTATGCTGCAGAGTTTTATTGCCATGGGGGTGGTAAGTGTGCTTTGGATTGTAGTGGGATTCAGCATAGCTTTTGGTGATTCAGTCGGAAGTGAAGGATATGGGTTGTTTGGGAATCCGGCTACTTTTTTTATGTTTAAAAATGTAGGGTTGGGCACCAATCCTGCCCTTAGTCCGACGATTCCATTGGCCTTATTCGCCATGTTCCAGCTGAAATTTGCCATCATTACGCCGGCCCTGATCACCGGCTCGTTTGCCGGAAGAGTCCGTTTTAAGGCTTACCTGCTCTTTATTGTGTTGTTCACTCTTTTCATTTATGCTCCTCTGGCCCATTGGACATGGCACCCGAACGGTTTTTTGCGGAACTGGGGTGTACTCGACTTTGCGGGCGGAACGGTGGTTCACATGTCGGCCGGATTTGCGGCCCTGGCAGGGGCCATGCTGATGGGCAAGCGGAAGGACTATGGTCAGGAAATTAAGCCCGTCAATATTCCCTTTGTCTTACTTGGGGCAGGCATGCTGTGGTTCGGGTGGTTCGGGTTCAATGCCGGATCGGCACTGGCTGCCAACTCGACGGCCGTGCTAGCTTTGGTCAACACCAATACCGCTTCTGCCGCAGCCATGCTTACCTGGCTGTTCTATGATGCCGCCAAAGGGAAGAAACCTTCAGCCATCGGCGCATCCGTCGGACTGGTAGTCGGTCTGGTGGCTATCACCCCAGCAGCCGGATTCGTAAATATCGGATCGAGCATTGCCATTGGGGTAATAGCCGCTTTTATCAGTAATTTTGCCATTTCCCTCCGCACCAAGTCCAATCTGGACGATACCCTGGATGTCTTCCCGGCCCACGGAATGGGAGGTATTACCGGGATGATTCTTACTTCAGTTTTTGCCAACGGGGTCGGTCTGATTCATGGTGAAACCCGTACTTTCCTGTTCCACCTTCTTGCCCTGGTCATTGTGGGGATCTTCGCATTCGGCGGATCCTGGCTGATGTATAAACTCACCAACCTGATTGTCCCACTGAGGGTCTCCCCGAAATCCTAAAAGATCGGGCTCGACATGAGCCAGCATGACGAATCTTATCAGATACCAGTTGTCTGAAAAAAAAACGGAGGATAGACCATACCAACCTCCGTTTTTTTAATTAACCCCATCAATTATTTTACAGGTACCTGCCTCTTAAACTCCATCTCCAGTGAAATGAAAGT
>CAYWTT010000585.1:0-2225 GCA_964461245.1 uncultured Prolixibacteraceae bacterium
TTGATCCTGGATTCAAACGATCCGAAAATCTTTCGGAGGTAAGGCACGGCATACTCACGACATTCGTCGTCTCCTATAAATCCCACGATATCATCCAGGATAAAAATTCCATCAATAGAGGGGAAAGTTTCCTTCTGAAGCTGTAACCAATTGACGGTGAAACGGGTAATCTTGCCCAACAGCCGGTGGGTCTTTTCAGGGTCCATCATCATGGCCATCATCAGTTCCGTAGTTCCCATCAGGAAAGAAGCGATATTCAGGGGTCCCCTGGCTATCGCGAATTTCACCCCGTGTCCTTTTTCCCTCATTTCAGGCTCAAAGTCAAGCAGGCGCCGGATAACAAACGGCAGCAAGCCATCCGTTTTCGGATTAGGTTCCCTGATGGCATCCACCTCCGAAATATCGCTTATAATCCGGTCGGCATGAGGCAAGGCATACTCCGTCCATATGGTTTTGGCCCCAAAGGCGGAAGGTTCAGTGCACATCCCGAACTCGGACCAGAATCCGGGTAGAAACAGGATTTCAGGGAAAGTTTCAACCGCCTTCAGATTGGCATCAAACCACAGTTTTTCCG
Source organism: uncultured Prolixibacteraceae bacterium (assembly GCA_964461245.1). Lineage (GTDB taxonomy): Bacteria > Bacteroidota > Bacteroidia > Bacteroidales > Prolixibacteraceae > UBA1413. The sequence continues at coordinate 575 of CAYWTT010000585.1, forward strand.
AAGTAAAATACCGGAGCGTGCTTATCCCATACCATCCCGGAATCCATGGACTGTCGATAATAAATCCGGCCATGGGCGACGAGGGAGTCGTCCCGCTTACCATATCCACAAGATGACTCCACTGATCTTCTTTCATAGGCTACAAATCACAATTTTCATCCAGCACTTAAACAAGTAGTCAAGATGCTGCAGATTCCCAGTTAACCGGACTATCCGGTGAAATTTCTGATTCAACCAACAAATATAAAAGATTTGTCATAGTTTTATAATCATTATTTTTCATAAAACTGATTTCAGACCTTAATGCGCTGATCATGGATCCCGGAATTCACCGATTTGTTTTCAGTATGTACTTCCTGCTTTGGGTTTAAATATGGACGGGTAAGGCCGGAAGCTGACTACCGGCTTAACTTATGATACGTTAATTGACAAGCGTAAAGGAGGATGGTACGGCAGAACCTGGCTGCAGGGGAAATATATCTTCTCCTCCATTCTGGAGACCCATTCCGGCATGTATGTTACCTGGTTTGGAATCAGCAGGGAAAATATACCGGAGCCAAGTCGAGAGGCAATTATCGCGGAGGACTCCGTTATACTCCCATAAACATGATTTCTTCCCTGAATAATAAAAAAATTGTGTATAAGACCTAAAAAACCTATGGAATAAGATTCCCTGATTACAGCCGGCTGGATCTGGGATTAAGTTACCGGATCAACAAAAAGGCATATTCCCTTTCCTTTCTGTGTGATATTCAAAACGTAACCGATAGAAGGAATGTTTTGCGCAGAAAGTTCTCCTATCAGAATAAATCGGTGGTCACCCTGAATTCCTAAAGCATAGGAATGGTCCGATCCTGTCTGTGAAAGCGGAGTTTTAAGGGAAAAATATTTTGCTTCCGCATATTGTATTAGGCCCGCCCACATCCGAGTTCTTATGGCCGTTTTATCCGGGGTCAGATCAGATCGGCTCCCAAAAGGAGTTCTTCCATATCCACCTGGACATTCATCGCCTCGTCCCGTGCCCTTAAAGCAAAATCTTCCCCGTTTGAAGCATAGATGATGGCCCGGGAAGAGTTAACCAAGAGACCACATTGTTCGTTCATGCCATACCGGGCAACTTCTTCTAGGCTACCTCCCTGGGCTCCCACACCGGGGATCAGCAAAAAATGGTCAGGAACGAGTTCCCGGATCTCCTGCAGTTTTTCTGCCCGTGTGGCACCCACCACATACATCATATTATCGGCACACCCCCACTCCTGAGATTTTTTCAGTACATTTTCAAACAAGGATTCTCCAGAAACACTTTTGATCAGCTGAAAATCGGAAGCTCCAACATTGGAGGTCAAGGCAAGCAGAATCACCCACCGGTTGACATAAGCCAGAAAAGGTTTTACTGAATCCTCACCCATATAGGGAGCCACAGTAATTGCATCTACATTCATCCTTTCAAAAAATGCACGGGCATACATACCGGAGGTATTTCCGATATCCCCCCTTTTGGCATCAGCTATGATGAATTGCTCAGGGTAATTCTCCCGGATATAACGGACGGTTTTTTCGAAACTGGCCCAACCTTCAGCCCCCAGTGATTCATAAAAGGCCATGTTGGGTTTATAGGCCACACACAGGTCATGGGTGAAATCAATGATCT
>CAYWTT010000585.1:2235-2674 GCA_964461245.1 uncultured Prolixibacteraceae bacterium
CCCTTTTTCATAAAATCCCTGCTTTTCTGAAAAAGGGCAATGATCCGTTATTCTCCTTGTTAAATGCGAATAACGGATCATTGCCCTTTTTCAGAAAAGCAGGGATTTTATGAAGATCAGCATCGAGGCCTATGCAAAGAAAACTGCGTTTAAGCCTTATCTGTTCAAATAATTCAATTCTGGTCATCCGGTATGGTTTTTGAATATTATATGCTAATTAACGATACAATAATAGGTCAAATAAATCAGTCACAATCATTAAGTTTGTATAAAAAAGAAAAAATCTGAAATGGAAAAGGAGATCATCACTGCGGTGGCACTGGGGATAGGCTTAAGCGCAGCAACGGGATTCAGGGTTTTTGTTCCCCTTCTGATTGCCGGGATAGCCTCCAGACTGGGATTTCTCGATCTGAATGACAGCTTCAGCTGGCTTTCAGGG
>CAYWTT010000586.1:0-2674 GCA_964461245.1 uncultured Prolixibacteraceae bacterium
ACTGATGTACGACCCGATATGCAAAGATGCAAACATTCCCTGGAATGAAGTCTGTCCGGTCAGCAGGGCCAGCGAGCCCATCAGGATAAAAAAGGCGGGTTCGGCAAACATGGAATAGAGCGCTTCACGACTGGCCCCCATCCCCTCGAAACTACTTCCGGTATCCATCGCCGAAATAATGCTGAAGAATTTACCCAGGGCCAGCACATAGGCAAAAAAGATAAAGTCGCCGCTAAAACTTATCACTCCTTTTGTTTGCCCGAAGGGAACGACCATCAAGGCCATCAGGATGGATGCCATGTAAACACTTGGGGCTATCTGGTATATAAGGCCTGAGGTAGCCGGATAGACCGCCCCTTTTTTGAAAAGGCGGATCACATCTTTCATGGGTTGCAAAATTCCCGGTCCTTTCCGGCCTGAGGCAATGCTCTTGGTCCGGTTGATGATACCAGTAAAAAAAATGGCTGCTATAATGATCAGTACCGTGCTTAACATCTTACAGTTGTTTTATAAATATGAGAAGATCCGAAAATTTGCCGAAAAGCAGCGGAAGGCAGATCACGGAAAGGATAAAGATGATTCCATACAGGATATAAACCTGCAGTTTTCCGTTCTGGAGAAAGAGGAACCGGCTCATGAGCCATTGGTAGGCATTCACCGGATAGTCGATCAGCCATTTCTCCACCTTATCGTATGAATGAGATTCATAGTGTCCTCCTTTGGGGAAGATCTCACCCACTTCCTTTTCTTTTTTTGAGAAGATCAGGATGGCCCGGAAAAGTTTGGAGTAACTTCGTGCAAAGGAACCCGCGGTATATTGCAGCCTGGGTGTCGGGGCCACATAACCGCAGCTCCAGGTAGGTGAAATTTTAAGTTTTTTGTTTCTCACTACGAGTTTTCGCATGCCCCACAGCAGGAGTGTAAGCAGGATCATGCCCCAGGCCGACCAGGAGATGGGTTGCATGATGGCTGATACATTGAAAATAGGGATTATGTCTGTTCCGGGAGTCCCGGTGAACAATCCAACCGGTCGGGATAGAAAAGCCGTGAAAACCTGGGGAAACAATCCAATCAGCACGATGAGCAAGGCGATCAGGTACATGGGTACCAACTGGATTTTGGAGACTTCTTGAACCGGATGATGAAATTCCTGCCTCGGATTACCGAGGAACACGATGCCGAAAGCTTTGGTGAAGCAAAAGAGGGCTAGTCCGCCGATCAGGACAAGTCCCAGTATGGTAAAAATAATGGCCACCAGGGCAACCAGGGATGCATGTGGAAGCCAGGTATAAAGGCCTGTGTAAATCAGAAATTCGGAAATAAAACCATTGAAAGGTGGAATTCCGCAAATAGCGATAGAGGCTACCAGAAAAAGGAGTGCTGTTTGCGGCATTTTCTTCATTACGCCTCCGAGATGCTCAATATGCAGTGTATGGGTAGCCTGGTAAACATTTCCTGAAGCATAAAAGAGGAGTGATTTGAACAGGGCATGGTTGAGGGTGTGGAGAAGGGCACCGGCAAATCCCAGGGAGGCCAGAAATCCGTTGTCGTTTCCCAGCCCGATACACCCGAGTCCGATCCCCATCCCGATGATGCCGATGTTTTCAATGCTGTGATAGGCCAACAGCTTTTTTAGGTTGTGCTGTACGATGGCCAGCATCACCCCGTAAACTCCTGATATCAGTGAAACAGCCAGCAAAAGGTACCCGGCTGTGGTATAGTTGACCGGTATCAGCAGGATCATCCTCATGATGCCGAAAATGCCGATTTTGATGATAATCCCTGACATGATCCCGGAGATATGAGCCGGTGCGGCAGGGTGGGCATAGGGCAACCAGGTATGGAATGGTACAAATCCGGCCTTAATGCCGAAGCCGGTAATAAAGCAGAGCAGCAGCATCAGTGCTACAGCTGGTGATTGCACGCCTGCCAGGGAGGTGATGGCTTTGAAATCATAACTTCCTGTATGTATGGCGGCATAGATAAATCCGGTCATCAGCAAGAGTACCGAAACATGCGACTGGATCAAGAAATTGACTCCTGCTTTTATCGTTGCCCACTTCTCATGTTCGAATATCACGGTCGTAAATGCAGCCAGGGTCATGATTTCCCAGGCGATAAGGAATACCAGGCTGTTCTGGATTACGCAAAGGCTGAGGAGCGATCCGTGCAACAACAGGAAGGAGACGTGGTGGAGGGTAAGGTTGTTCTGGTGGGCGGAATAACTTTGCAAGTAGAAGAGTCCGTAAAAACCGCCCGTGATGAACACAAAGTTGATAATCAGGATAAACCAGGCCGAAAGGGCATCCAGCCTAATGGGAATGACCCCGGTCACGGCATTTCCGGTCACCATCCATTCCATCGCCTCTCCGGTAAGCGCCTGCCAGGCCGTTATTCCTGAGGTGCCTGCGAGCAGCATTACCGCCATGAAGAGAGTAATCCTTTGCCCTTTTCCGTTCAGAAAGGGAATGATCGCCACCCCGGCGACCAGTATCCATATAAAAGCCTTGATCAGGTCCATTTGAATAAATTGATTCCGGAAATTGGAAAACGACGGCAAATTAAAGGCAAATTCACGGGTAATACCGGGAAATAGTGCCACACTCTTTACAAAGTTAATAAAATAGCAACAAGGGATTAACAAAAAGATCGCATGTACAGGTTTAATCAGTTT
>CAYWTT010000587.1:0-2665 GCA_964461245.1 uncultured Prolixibacteraceae bacterium
AACCGATGAGGAATTGGTTTCTTGTTTTCATCAACCCGCTTACCAACTTTTGTTGGGGCGAAGCGGTGATTTGGCAGGAATCGAAAGTATTGAGGAAGTAGAATTGCAAGAAATAAGCAATGCCCGATTTGCGGGGCAGGTAATTCCTTTCAACGGAAACTATTTACCTGGACAAATTCAGGCTTTGCCCAAATACTTCAGCAATACCATTCCCCGTAAAAATTTAGGAACCGAGCCGTACTCTGTAATCTCTTACAATAATCCGGTCAATTCACAATTAACCGGATTCAGATCTGAATTGGAAGAATTCGACAGTGATATTTATTTTCACAAGTTTGAAGTATGACAGAAATACCCCAGGAGGTCCTAGCCAAATCAGGGCCTCCTATATCCTTAAAGCAGCACATAGAGGAATGTTTAAAAGTATTTTACTCGCTACGAAAAGCATTCGGACGTTTGCCAGTGAATGATTTAGGTCGTTTTTGGGAACTTGTTCGATTGGGTGTTATTTTCCACGATTTGGGAAAATCGCATTCCGAGTTTCAGAAAATACTTTTGGGAAAACGGGCAAATTGGTATCACCAGCGACATGAATTGTTTTCAATACCTTTCATCGATCGTTTGGATTTGCCGGAAGAAGATCGGTTGTTGTTGAAATTAATTGTTGCCGGGCATCACAAAGATTTTAATTTCTTGTTTAAGCATATTCAAGACGGATATAAAACCGGAGAAGATTTGTTTTCGTTTGGAGAGGATGGTAAATTGGATTGGGATGAAGAAACCCGGAAGTTGAACGAACAATTTATCCAATCGTTTCTGAAAGAATACAATGTTTCCTTGGAACCAAATTCGTTGGCCTTGCCCCTGCAATTGGTAAAAGATTATCTACGTAATCCGGTCAATTCAACAAATATCAATTTTAAGGAATTGCTTTTGGCAGCAGGGGCGTTAAAACAGTGCGACCATTCAGCATCTGCGGGAGTTTTCAGTGTAAATGTTTTAGAAGAAAAGCATTTCTATTTCCTGTATGAAACAAAGTGGGCTCCGTACTTTCATCAAAAAAGGGCTTCGGAAATTAATGGAAACATTGTGCTCTCCGCGCCTACTGGTTCGGGTAAAACCGAAGCATCATTGATGTGGCTGCACAAACAAATGAAAGAGAACGGCCAGGGACGAACCTTTTACATTTTGCCGTTTACTGCTTCCATTAATGCCATGTTCGAAAGGCTCGACGAGAAGATGCAGGGTAATAATGAAATTGTGGGTGTTGTACATGGCAAACTTTCGGAATACATTGAAAGCCGTTTTGGTGAAGAAACGTATAGTTGGCAAAATGAAAAACTGAAACATGAACTGAAAGAGAGTTTCAGGGCTTTGGTTCCACCGCTAAAAGTGGCAACCCCTTTCCAATTGTTGAAATCTATTTTCGGATTGAAAGGTTTTGAAAAAGGCATTTTCGAAATGAGTGGAGGTTATTTCATTTTCGACGAGATTCATGCGTACGACCCCGAAGTAACCGCGCAAATCAAGGTGTTGATTGAGTTCGCTACTCAATTTCTAAATGTGAAAGTCTGTTTAATGACCGCCACTCTGCCAACATTTCTTAAAAAAGAGTTTGCTGAAGCCATTGGTGAATACTCAGAAATTAGCGCCAATGCCGAGCTCTACCAATCGTTCATTCGCCACCGCATTAAAGTTACTAACGGATTACTTTCTGAACATATAGAAGCTATTCAGCAAAGACTTAATGCAGGTAATAAAGTCTTGGTGGTTTGCAACACCGTAAAACAGGCTCAATATATTTATAACAGATTGAATACTTCGAAAAAGGTGTTGCTGCACAGTGCGTTTAATGGTGGTGACCGGAACAGGAAAGAGGCAGAACTTAAATCGGACGAAGTAAAACTGTTGGTTGGAACGCAGGCCATTGAAGTAAGTTTGGATATTGACTACGATGTGATTTTTACCGAACCGGCCCCGCTTGATGCCTTGTTGCAGCGTTTTGGGAGGGTAAATCGTCATCGTGTGAACGGACAATTTCGTCCGCCATGTGATTGTGTTGTTTTCTCCGAACGAAACGAAGTCGATAAATATATTTACCAAAATGAGGAAGTAATTAACCGGACGTTGGATGCTCTTCGAGAAATAGAATCAAAAAATTCAGGAGTTATTGCCGAAAATGAACTTCAATATTATATCGATGAGGTTTATCCCAAATGGTACGACAAAGATAAAGAAGATTTTGATCGGGTTTATAGTCATTTGAAAGCAGATGTTTGGGGAAATCTTGCTCCTTTTCTATATGATTCGCATCGTGAAGAAGAGTTTGAAAAACAATTTGATGGAGTGAAAGTCCTTCCGGCAACTCTGAAAAAAGATTATCAGAAATTGCTTGAAGCCAATCAATTTATCAAAGCGGAATCGTTGAAAGTATCTGTTTCCAAACAACGTTTTTCATCTCTGATTTCAAAAGATGGAATTCAGCGAGATATTACAGTTTTTCAACTTCTCCGTAAAGAAGAACTCAGGGAACAGCCTTATTACCTGATCCTCCGCCGCTACGACCAAGAGTTGGGGTTGCAGCCGGAGGCGGAAGAAAAGGATAAGGAGGCGGTGATGTGGTAGGTTATTTTCACACCTGACAGGTTTTCAAAACCTGTCAGGT
>CAYWTT010000588.1:0-2660 GCA_964461245.1 uncultured Prolixibacteraceae bacterium
TTATCTGGCTTTCCTTGATCAGATCATTTTTATAGCTTAATTCTGAAATCCGGAAAATCTCTTTCAGGTTGCTGACTGATTTTTCCACCGCTTCAAGCTGGAACATCAAAGAACCGGCCTGGTAATACCCTGTTGCCACTTCAGCAATCAGATCCTCTTCACTTTTTTCTTTCAGGATAGAATAGAGTTCCTGCGCTTTTTTCGCGGTTTTCAGTCCGGTCCAGTATGATTGGCTGTATATAAGCTGGGTGACCGTCACTGCGGCTGATGTCATACTGATCCCATCAATGGCGTCCAGTTGGGTGAGGATTCCCTTTACCGTATTCTGATAATCGGACGGTACATTTTCATTTACCATATCAAAGGCCGACTGTGGAACCTCCACATCGTACAGTATCCTGCTGAAACTACCCGAGGCTGATATCTGCGGCAAACCCTGGACCAGGGTTTCCCTATACTTGAATGTGGCTTCACTGCACATAAGTCCCGACTTTTTCACGTCGCGGCTGTGTGAAAGCGAATAACTGATCAGATCGGGCAGGGTGGTTTGCCCGTTGGCGCCATCAACCGGCATAACCAGGTTAAAGGCCGAAATCACAATTAATGTTCTTATTCTCATTTATTTCAAATTTTTTAAACAACATTGATATAAAAGATACCGACTAGACGGTATTTTCTGTATCACAATAAAAAAACAAAATCTGATTTTTACGGAAATTTAAATAGAAAGAAAGGGTCAGACTTTGATCAGATTGTAGAGTTGCCAGTATTGCCTTTCGAACATGTCGAACGCATAAATGATGGATCCTCCCGTAATCATATTCATAACGATACCCGAGTTGATCTGAATAAAATTCTTAGCGGTGGCTGGAATATCCATATCATGACGGATTTCCCCATTTTTAATTGCTTTCTGAATGGTGTCCTCCCATTGTTTATCCTGACTTTTGATGAATTCAATCCCGATCTTTGCATATCCGGGGTAATAGTGAAGAGAAGTTACGATCAACGACAGCAAATTAACCGGAATTTCATTTTGAAAGTCCTTGTTTTCAATCACCATTTTTGTGAATTTCTTCTTCACGTTATCGATGGTGCTTTGAATTAATGCTTCCAGACTTTTATATTCAACGGAAGAGTCAGGGCGGTTTTCCAGCATGTATTTGTCGATCACTGCTTTGAAAATCTCTTCCTTGCTGGCAAAATAGTAATAGATCCCTCCCTTGGTGAGGCCTGTGGCTTTGATGATGCTATCAATGGTTACAGCCTCATAATTATTGTATAAGAACAAGTTATAGGCTGTCTTTAATATAGTTTCTCTTGTATCTTTCATAATTTATAAAAACCGACCAGACGGTATGTAAAAGTATCGCTTTTTTGATTGTCACTTTACAGGAAGCTGTTTTTTTTTGAAAAAAGCGGGCGAAACTTTTCCTTACATCCTTCCCTTGAATGTAAAGTGCCTGGAATTCAATCTGATGAATAATAATCTGCGACTTAATAATAAGATAACATGAGCGTCGTTAAAGGAAATTACCGGTTTGGTTTTATATTATTTTCGCTGGGCAACCATTCATCAAAATCAGAATCGATCTGAAATTCGGTGACACCACATGCTTTGAAATACTCAATATCGCGTTTTGCCCCGCGCAGGTAATTTTCATTTTTGTATTGCCAGATATTTACAGAGGGTACGACGGTTACATCATTCTGCTGGCACCATTTGATGGATTCAGAAGAGAGGCGGTTCCCGTTTTCGAACAGGAAATAATGGCAGGCAATATCTTCTCCTTTTTGTTGTTTTTCCATTAAAAGTTGAATTTCATTGGCCCTGACACTGAATTTTGCTTTTCCCCATAAATGGTCTTTTGCTTTGGTGTCAATGAAATAGGATTGGGTCAATAATCCGTATTTTTCCATAATTTCTTCGAGTCTGGCGTAAAATTCCGGAGGTTGGTCTCCTTTTACGTCGATCATCAGATTTACCTTTCCCTTGCACATCTGAGCCAGTTCCTCAAATAAAAGGGGGCGGTAATTCCCTTTTTCAGCCCTGAGTTGTTTCACTTCATCCCAGGTCATATCCGATGCCCGCCGGGGATCGTTGTAAAAGCGGCTGAAATTGTGGTCATGATTGACGATCAATATTCCTTCTTTTGTCGGTCTGACATCCACCTCCAGCATGGAATATCCTTTGTTAATTGCCTCTCTGATCGAAGCAGGATCGTATTCTCCATACCTGCCCTCCACGATGCCTCCTTTATGTGCAATCAATTTATAGTTTTTATACAAGCCTTCGTTTTTCACCATTCCGGAAAAAATATCGGGATAATCAAGGTTGATCAGATCCACCTTTGTTCCCATGATGGTGCGGAAGGTTTCGATATCGCACCCGGTCACATATGGCATCACTTTCATTCCTTTTTCATGACATGCCCTGATCAAATCGTCCGATAAATCATCTGCCGAACATTCGATGATCTGAGGATGGTATAAGGTTTTCAGCGAGTCCAGGGCTTCTGGGTCTGAAGCATTGACTTTCAGCATCAGATCGGGATAGCGTTTTCTGAATTGCCTGGCCTGATCCCAATCCGGGAACCAGAAAAAGCAATCCTTTTCCATTCCTTGTTTATAAATTTCCGGGATGAAATCTTCCAGTGAAT
>CAYWTT010000589.1:0-2657 GCA_964461245.1 uncultured Prolixibacteraceae bacterium
CGCGTCACTGGAGAATCTCAGGAAGGCAGGGGTCCGATGTCCGCTTGTTGACTTTGTTCCCGATGCCACTTTTGGCACCCATGTACAGAATAAACAGAAGGCTTCAGATTTTATGCGGGATCATGCCTTGAGAAACAAAAAATTTATTTGTGTGGTTCCCCGCCTCCGGGGAACTCCCTATTACTGGATTGCCCCGGAACTCCGTTACGATCCTGCGCTCTGGAGTGAGGAGCGGGTGAGGGCTGTTGACGCATTAAACAACAGGCACAAAGAAGAGGATCACGCCAAAGCCCGTGCGGCAATGACCGTATGGGTGAGAGAAACCGGCAACCCCGTGCTTTTATGTCCTGAGATGATTCATAACATGGATCTTTTTGATGAATTATTATTCAATCCGTTACCGGATGATGTAAAACAGAAGGTCATTAAAAAGGAGTCCTTCTGGCGGATAGACGAAGCGACAACCATGTATAAAAATGCAGCCGCGGTGATCAGTCTGGAATGCCATTCTCCCATCATTGCCTGTACCCAGGGCACCCCGGCTTTTTATTTACGTCAGCCTGAGGATACCATCAAAGGGCAGATGTATTATGATATTGGTCTTTCCAAATGGGTCTTTGAAATAGAAGACACGAAAGGAGAAGATGTTGCCGGCAGGCTAATGAATGTTTATAATGATTATCAGGTGGCAATAGATTATTTAGATTCAGCTATGAATTTTGTCCGGGAAAGGCAGAGGGAAGCCATGATGAAAATACGGGCAACCCTGACTAAGAGGTTTTAATATTTTTGTCTGCTTTTTCTTCGGCCGTTCTTGTGGTCTCAGTCAGAGGTAATGATCCTGCCAATTACCCATTGGCTTGCTTTGCTGGGTGACCATGCTCCCTGGGAAGGTTTTACTCTCTGGGACATTATCAAATTTCTGTCATGTTCATTTAAGGGTAAGCACCAGTTAATAACTTCAGTATTATCAGTTCGAAGTATTTGTCCTTGCTCTAAAAAATATACATATTTGTAATCACCAGAGATTACAAGCAGATGGAAAATACAAACGACAGAGAGCAGTTTAAAAACTGGAATCGTTTTATTCAGGATGGCGATCTGAACGCACTGTCACTTGTGTATTTTCACTATTATGACCATTTGTATAACTATGGGCTGAAAAATGTAAATGACAAGGCTCTTGTTGAAGATACCATTCAAAATATTTTTATTAACCTGATAAAATCCAGAAAAAACATAGGATATGTAAGAAACCTGACTGGATACCTGGTCAGTATTTTCCGGCGGCAACTTTTCTTTGATCTTAACAAGCAAAAAAAGGCAATTTTATCTGAAGAATTTTCCGAGAATCAATTTGATTATTTCAAATCTCCGGAGCAAGATGTTTCTGAAAAAATCAGACAAGAACAGCTCCATTTGATCGTTGAAAAGTGCGTGGGAAAACTTACCTCCCGGCAACAGGAAATTTTGTTTCTGCGTTTTGAAAGCGAAGTGTCGTACGAGGAAATCTCAAAAATGCTCCATATCTCGGTTGATTCATGTTATAAATTGGTTTACCGGACGATTAAAATGATCCGGCAGGAGGCAGAAAAAATAGAAGGAGAAGTAGAAAACCTGTTTTTTTGGATTATACTGCTTAGGCGTTTGAAAAAAACAGGAAGGGAATAGGATCCTTTAGTGGAAGAACAACAACAACAAACATCTGATTCAAAAAAAAATAAAAAAATCAATTTTCCATGTCCAGATTTCTTTGTTTTATTCTCAATAGGGTATAGAGCAGAAGAAATATGAACTTTGAGTTATATAAAGCCTATTCGACGGATGATTTTATCCTTGATGAGGAGTTCCGGAAAATCGCGAGTAATCCGGATAGAAAAGCTCAGTTAAAAGAACTGTTGGAAAAGTTACCGGAGAAGAAACCCGAAATTCAGCTTGCCGTTCAGATTGTCAGAAAATTACATGTAAAAGGCTTTAAACAAGATGAAAAGCGGAAAAAAGAACTTTGGCAGCAGATATTCAGGGAGCACCAAAGAAAGATCCGTTTTTCATATATCCGGTATGCTGCATCGTTTCTATTGCTCGCAGGGATTGGAAGCGCAATTCTATACCTTGCTAAACAGAAACCTGCACAAGAAGTAACTATTTCAGATATTCTTCCTACCAAAAATGCCCTGTTGGTATTGTCTGACGGAAAAACGGTTCCCATTACCAGCGAAAAATCGACCATTCATTATTCTCCGGATGGCTCAGGAATTACGGTGAATGATACTTCCGGAGTAGTGCAGGCAAATCTTGACAAAGGAGTCAACCAACTGATCGTGCCTTATGGTAAACGTTCTTTTATTATCCTATCCGAAGGGACCAAAGTATGGCTCAATTCAGGATCGAAACTGATCTTTCCTCCTGCCTTTAAAGGGAAAACGCGTGAAGTTATATTAGAAGGGGAGGCGTTATTTGATGTTACAGAAGATAAGGAAAAACCATTCTTCGTGAAAACGGATGTCTTCAGATTAAAAGTTTACGGAACGAAGTTTAATGTGCAGGCTTATCATCAGGACGAGGATTATCAGATTGTCCTGGTTGAGGGTAAAGTCAGTTTAAGTTCGGGTGGAGATCGTCAGTCAGAAGAAGTGTTTCTTTCTCCGAATCAAATG
>CAYWTT010000590.1:0-2656 GCA_964461245.1 uncultured Prolixibacteraceae bacterium
GAACCGAGTCGCCAGCCACAAAATGCCTCTGATTGACATGTTCAAGTGATTTCCAGGCATTTTGAGGGGAATTCCCGGAATTTTCATCACTACCTGATTGAGCGCATACATAAAAAGTCCGGGAATACAAATCAATATTCCAGCAAAAACAAAATATTATGCCAAGCAATATAACTTTCAAAAAAAAGCGACCCGGGTTGCTGGTTCTATACTCCATTATAAAATTGATTTTCAATGAATAAGTAATTGGGCTGATTGCTTTTCGTTTGACGATTGCAAACGAACAAAATAAAGACCGTTCGGAAGCCCTGTAACATCAAGTTCGTAATTTTGAGGGATACAATTGGTGTCCTCAAATACTTTCGTACCGTTTTGACTGAAAATCTGCAATACCCCTGATTCTATTCCAGCGGAAGACAAATTTGCCTTTTGCTTAACCGGATTTGGTATAATTGTTATTCCGCTTTTTAGTAACTGGTTGTATGCTTTAGTTGGAACTTCTTCATAAATCCTGAAATAGTCGATATACATATAGAATGGGAGCTTCGGTTTATCCACTTTGCCTAACCATGTATAATTATCAGTAAGATGGATGTTAAGCATGGTATATTTATCTTCATCCCTCCATTGATTAAAAAAATCAGAATGAGTCTGGGGCGTAATTTCCCAAACTAGTTTTCCATCCGTAAACCACCTGATGTATTGCTCGTTAAACTCCAGCCCATACACATGGAAATCGGTGGTCATGTCGCCACCATTGTACGACGAACCGCTCTGTTTATTTTCTCCGGCCTGATTTTTATAATGAACGGTTACCGACTGTGTTTTTTGAGATCCAAAATACTCCATAATATCCACTTCCGGCGGCCAGATATCGCTGTTCAGCTTTTGCCAGAATGCAGGAATGCAGCCTGAAACATTTTGACTTACCCGAATTCGGGCTTCCCAATACCCCCGTTTCAGAACCATTTTATTTCGTGAATTTATGGCTGCCGAATAGTAAACGTTGTTCTCTGATTCAGCTTTTATAACAGCAAATCCGTTTTGAAAAGTCAGGTTCGATGGCCTGTTCTTTTCACTGAACGAACCACTGTTTGTTCCCCATCCAAAACCAAAACTCCACTTGCTCTGGTCAAGAGTATTTCCGTCAAAATTATCCTCAAATTTCAACTTCCAGTTCTTCCCGGAGGGGGGCTGGGCTATCAGCGAAAAATGAACGACAAAAGTTAAGAATGAAGTCAATAAAAATACTTTGGGAATCATTCTCGATAATTTAATTTTTATGCTATGCATGAAAACGGTAATAAAAATGGGGATGCCAAACTAAATTTCAGAAGATCTTCATCAACCTTTTCTGGCACCCCCAATAATTTTCAGTTCGTATTATTCCCAGCCTGGATTTTGTACCAGTGCTTTGTTCAATTCAAGTTGCCCGACAGAGAAAGTCATCAATTTGTACTTTTCCTGGCGAATGGTGTTAAGGTCAACAACTTGTTTCGGACGATTATTGATATTCGGGTTGGCGCCAATCGATGATTCGGCTACCTTTTGGGTAAATATATCCCAGAAACGTTTGCCATCGAACCATGCATGACATTCAATTACGAATTCCTTGCGGCGTTCGGTATATACAGCCAGTCTGAATCCAGCCTTGTCAAGATTTGCATAATCAATTTTTGCATCCGGCGTATTTACAGGTTTTCCATAAGCCCGACGTTTGACCATGTTCAGGTAAGTGTAAGCTTCGGCAGTTGGGCCGTTGCTGGCCTCGTTGATGGCTTCGGCAAGCATTAACAGCACATCGGAATAGCGTAAAATGACATAATTTGGCTCTTCTGCATTCGCTTTGGCTGTGATATCGGGATCAACAAATTTTCGGAAACCGGGAGCAGCTGCATTTACAATACCTCGTGACACTTGTGTATTATCATCCGCTCTTTTCCATGCTCCTACCAACGGATCAGCATTTGGGTCGTAATATACCTCAACATTTGCCGAACCGATTTTCACCTTCATCCGATCGTAAAAAGTAACAGGTCTGCGTTGATCTTCCGGTTCAAAAGACTTGTAAAAAGTTACATCGGCCGGATAATCGGAATAGGCAATTGTGTAAAGTTCCTGTGTGGTACTGGTTGCCAAAAATGGAGTGAGATAACTGCCAAGCCCTGCCTTCCGGGTGTACTGAATGTCAAATATAATTTCGGAATTGTTCTCGTTGGTTAGGCTAAATAAATTGGCATAACTGGCAACCAGCGACCGATCGCCCTCGGTTACACAGGCTTTGAGTATTTCGATTGCTTTTTGGTAATCGCCCGATTGTGCGACTGAAGGATCGCTTGCGCGGGTAAGGTAAACTTTCCCCAGCAAAGCCTGCACGGCACTTCGGCCAACGCGTCCTATATCGCCTGCGCCATAAGCGCTTGTTTTGGGAATTCCTGCCGATTCATACGCCCAGGTGAGGTCTTTAATGATTTGTGCGTAAACTTCAGAAGCACTTGCCCTCGGAAATTCCAGGGTCTTAAAATCGGTAGTAGGATAAAGTTTTAGAGGTACTCCGCCATAAATGCGCACCAGGTTAAAATAGGCCAATGCCCTTAAAAATGTTGCCTCGCCAATTACCCGTTGCTTTAAACTTTCGAGCATTTCGCAGTTTGGG
>CAYWTT010000591.1:0-2650 GCA_964461245.1 uncultured Prolixibacteraceae bacterium
ATGGTGAGGCATCAATCCGGGCCAGTAACTTCGGCACCCGGCACTGGTCAGTTTCCCCCTGTCGCGGTTTCCAAATGGGGAATGACGATACACCAGATCTGCCATGATCCCCAGCCGGGGCTGAAGGTCCCGGTATGACTGCTTCAGAATCTGATGAAAATAGGCCCTCCAGGCAATACTCTGGATATTGCCGCTCACCAACTGAGCCGGAGTGGTGGAATTGTGGCTGTAATTGGTGCAGCTATACCGAATTTCGGGCTGAAACAAGCGGTAATACTTTCCGCTTGTTAGGTTAAACGGAATCCGCATATCAAGGCTGATGTCAGTCTCTCCCCATGAAAAACCCCTCCTCACCGTATCCCTTTTCACCTCCTGCCCGAACTGGTCTTTATAGATGGTGATCATGCTCACGCTGTCCCTTTGCTTTCCGGTGCTGCACTCGACAGCAAAAATGGGATACCAGCCCAGGTATTCAAAGTTGAAGTAATATTGCCCTTCCCTTTCCGAATTGTTCCACTTGTAACCCAATGTGGTCTGTAAGGTTCCCAGCTTATTCTGGGAGACAAAACTGATGCCGGGTTTTACCTCATAGTTACCGATGTCCAGATTCAGGGGTGCCCAGCTGTGAAAATTGAGCAGATGAGCCCCCTTGCGGTAAGGCCGGGAAGTATACGCCAGGGAATCCTCATCAGTAAAAACAACAATCCCGGGTTCCTGCCCGGCTAGCTTATCAGCCAAAGGATAAGTTACATTTGTAACTTCATGCACCGGGGTATTGTGTAAATTACAACATTCCCGGATGATTAACCTATATCCATCCGAGGTATAATCACTCAGTACCAGAAACTTACCATCGGGAGAAAATGCAGGTGATTCAATTCCGAAACGGGCCGTCACCTCCCTGGCCGCCCTTCCTGAGGCCAAATCCAGGGAATAAAGTTCATCCTTGCCTGCCCTGCTGCCTATGAAAAACAGTTTATCCCCGAGTACACACAAATGTCTTATCTCGTCAGATCCCACATCGGGTAACAACTGCACCTCCTCCTCAAAAGGCCTGATGAGAGCCAGACGCTTTCCCTCCTCCGTAAGGAGGACCACAAACAACTCTTGCTCATTTTTCCAGACCGGATTGAAGAGGTAATGGTTGCCGGGAATTTGGAATCTCTTCACCAATCTCCCGCTCAGTGCGTTATATACCGAGAGGTAATACCGATTTCCAAAATCGGTCTCCACGACAGATACATTATGTTCATCAGGGGAAATGGAAGGCGCAAAACACTTATAATCAGGATGTATAGTCGTTATCCTGCGTTCTGAAACATTAAATATCCTGATTAAAGACCGGCCACTGTGACTCCAGCGCATATCCGGCACAAATTCCGACCATACAATGAGGTTGTTCCTGTATCCAACCGACTCATCAAAAATGGTTCCCGGAACAAACACAGTGGTTTCATGACCGGCAGGGTCAATTTTCACAAACCGGGGTGTTTTCTCGTATCCCGACTTCAGGGATACAATCTCACCTGACGGAAGGAAATGGTTATATCGGTAATTCTGCCAGGTACCCGAGCCAGCTTTTACGACCTTGAAATCCCCGTCATGATAATTATCATCCTCCTGTTTCCAGCAAGCTGCCAGACTGTCGAAGACCGATTCATACATCCCTTTTTTATTCAGGCCGGTAATGTTCTTGAGTGTCTTATTAACCGGGTTTATTGAAAGAGGGTGTCGGGCCACCCCGTCGATTGCTTCACTCCAGAGGTCGCTTCCGTATCTGGCCCGGGATTCTCCGACCAGCAGGTAACCCAGACTGTAATGATCAGGTACAAAGTCCCTGTAGGAACCATTCAGTGCCTTGTCGAATGAAAAGATCCCCTTTTCCACCAGCTGTGCCCTGTGTTCCATCAGGAAGGAGGGAAGCCGGCCCCGGCCACTTTTGCTTAAGGCAGTCTCTGTCACCACGGCATCTCCTTCAATGAACCAGAAGGGAAGATACAATCCCGTGATGAGTGCATCGCCCTGTTCTCCAAGCAAAGCTTTGACGATGAACGGGATCTGGTCGTGGATCTTGTCAACCTGGACCACATGCCGGAATTCATGGATGGCAAGCTGTTGAAGCCAGTCCTGGGCATAAATTGCCTGGTGTGGCGGAGTAAATAGCTCCATTCTCCTGGGAGCCCAGCCAACCAAGCCATTGGACTGCACAGTCCGGGTATGGAAAATGACCGATATTTTCCGTGGTTTATGATGCAGAGTGACACTCCCATACTGATAAACCTTCTCAAAATAGACAGCCATCAGATGGGCTTTCCCCTCAAATTCCTGAGGATAAATCAATTGAAAGTCGGGTGTTACAATTTGTCTCCACTTCAAGGATGCCGGATCTTCGCCGGTGCTGAAATATTGAGCCATTACCGTTATACAGCTCCATAATAACAGCAACGTCAGACCAATCTGTTTTTTCATTCCGTAATCCTTAACCTTATATGAGTGGCGATGAAATTAACAGTTGAAACTGAAAAACCAAAAAAATCGGAGTATTATATTTCAAAGTTGCACGATAAGGACCATATGTTTTCCATCCCTGAGGATATCCACAGAAATGGTTTGGCCTTCCGTCAGCATTTTCAGCCGGTTCATATAGTCA
>CAYWTT010000592.1:0-2649 GCA_964461245.1 uncultured Prolixibacteraceae bacterium
CATTTTTTATTTGGAGATGGCCCCATTTCATATTCGATTTTGCCCCCATTGACAACCTCTTCATGTGAGATCCAGCATCGGTCGAGCGGCTTGCCATTGAGGGTGGCCGATTGGATGTAATAATTCTCTTTAGTGAGGTTGTTGGCTTTAATGGTGAACTTTTTCCCGGGATATAATCCGGGATCGAGCTGTATATCCACTTCGTTGAAAATGGGTGAAGTCAGCTGGTAGACCGGATTCCCGGGGCATACCTGGAAAAGCCCCATAGCTCCCATGGCGTACCACCCTGACATACAACCATAGTCGTCGTCCATCTCTTCCAGATAGCCGTCGGGAGTCGTTTTATAGATCCGGTCAAAAACCGGTTCAGGGAAAAAGTTGTGGGTGCCGTATCGTTGAACCATCGGCTCGGTCAGGATTTTATGGGCCCACTTTTGAGAAAGCCAGGGTGAACCGGCTATGTTGAATAAAAATGGAGCGTGCAGGTCAATCTGGTTCCCGGCGGTGTAAAGGTCGTTATCAAAAAAATATTCCAGTTCTTTTACAAAAGCTTCGTCCCCTCCGAATTTTTCGATAAGGGATGGCACATCGTGCAGCACATTCCAGCGGTATTGCCATTTGGAGCCTTCGTAAGTGTATTTTTCCCGGTTGATCGAAGGGTCTTCCGGAAAATCGAGCCAGGTACCGTCAGCGGCCCGGGCCCTGAAATACCGGATGGAGGGATCCCATGTGTTGCGCCAGTATTCCGACCGTTTCATTAAATAGGCATAATCATCCTGATAGCCGATCGATTTGGCTACCTGGGCCACACACCAGTTATCCCAGCTGTATTCTCCGGTCTGATCGGGTCTTGCCGGGATGAAGCCGATAGAATCGTATTTTTCGGGCATCTGGATCAGTGTCTCCTTTTTCAGGTATGGATAAACCGTTTTCATATCCAGATCAAACAATCCTTTGAAATAGGCGTCGACCATGACCATCAGCATGTGCTCGTGCCGGCAGGAGGAGAAGGGTTCATATCCTGATTTTCCCTTGTATTCAAATCCTGATCCGTGAGGCCGGTGGTCCCAATCGGGGAAGGGCGCACAGTTGTCAGCCTGGGTGTAAATATCCCGTAGTGACTTGACGATATCCCGGTAAGCATCGGGGGCAAAAAGGCTGTAAAGCGGATACTTGGTGCGGAAAGAATCCCAGAATGCATAATCGAAATAGTGCTTATAGTGATCTGCTTTATGGACTTGCTGATCCAGCCCCGGGTAAGTGCCGTCAGGATCGCTTATGACCGTCGGAAGGAAGCAGGTGTGGAACAATGCAGTATAGAAGATGGTTTTGTATTCTTCTTCTCCCTGAACTTCAATTTTTGACAGCCTTTCGTTCCATAATTCACTGGCCTTTTTCCGGACCGAATCAAAGTTCCATCCCGGGCATTCGGCTTCCAGACTGGTTTTTGCAGCTTCCATGCTGTTCAGTGAAATCCCGGTTTTGACCAATAGTGGCTCCCCCTTCAGGTCGCCGAAATCCAAAACCATACCTCCCCTGTATACTTTATCCAAAACGGTTCCCTTGATAAGTCCGGAGCCATTCCAAACTTCAATCTCTTTGACCGGGTGGCTGAACTCAACCACAAAATGAACGCCGGCAAATGTGGCCAGATACCCCTCTATCCGCTTACTTCCGGTCTGATTCAGGGAAATATGGGCAGAACGGTTCATGTTCCCCTGGTTGATAAACAACCTGGCTGATTCTCCTTCAGGGAAGGTGTAACGCTGGAACCCTGCATGTGCACTGGCAGTAAGTTCCACAAGGATGTTGCCTTCTTTGAGTTGAACCGAATAATATCCGGCACTGGCTTTTTCGGTTTTTTTATCCGTTTCAGCCAGCGGATTCAGATAAAATGTGTCAGCCGGTGTTCCGGTAAAAGGCATAAAGGAAAGCCGGCCTGACCGGTCGGATATGCTGCCTCCACCTGAACTTCCCTTGTGAAAATGGCTGAATCCCCGGACGATGGTATCAGAGTAATCATATCCGGAATGGGCATAGTCTCCGTCGGCCGTCAGACTCCCCGGATAGCTGTCGGGGCCCAGTTTTACCATTCCGAACGGTATGGTGGCGGAGGGATCCCACTGCCCGTGATCACCCTGGGTACAAATGAATGGATCGACATAATCGACCGGACGCTTTTCAACCTGCTGGCATCCGCTCCATAGAAGCGCGCTTAAAGCAAGAAACTTGAGAATATCTGAAAACCCCATCATAATTATTGTTATAGTTTGTACTTAATTTTGGAAAAACTCATGGAGCATTTGTCCCATCTGTTGCCGGTATTTCATCAGGATTTCAGGATCTTTGACATATTCCTGCTCGCTGACAAAAACCTCAGGGCCGTAATTTAACAGTTTCTGAGCTTTCCCGGCCCACTTTTGCTGATTTATTTTGGCACTGAGCATGCACTTTTCCAGCAGTTTCATGTAATCATAATCGTCAATTCCTTCGCGAAGAATCTCCAGCCGGAGGGAGGGAACAGGTCCGGTCAGGTACTTGTTGTGGTCGTTGACCGGATCACGGTTAGGCGGATAGAAAAACATGCCGTCCCCATTGCCGTATTCAGCTGCCGATCCCACCGGAGTTCCGTGTCCGTCCATATAGGTC
>CAYWTT010000593.1:0-2643 GCA_964461245.1 uncultured Prolixibacteraceae bacterium
TTCTTTCGGCTTCTCCTCATGCTGGCCCTGGTTCTTTTTCTCAGGTTCCTGACTCATGATTGCCTCCTATGGTTTAAGATCTCTGCAGTCGTTTAAGCTTTTATACTATATCACAAAAGGCCAGAGGCAAAAAGCAACCTTTTATCACCAGATCAGGTCAGCGGGGTAAACATAAAGACCGGCGGACGTCCTTCTTTTACGGCTTCCGGCTTATAATCGATACAGGGCGGGTCCTCACTGATCATCTTATCCAGGACATGCTTGTACATCCTTCTTTTCATTTCCGTCATGGTAGCCCTGGATTTATTGAAGGTTTTGGCGAAAGCCACTGCTTCTTCCATGGTCTTTTCCGCATCTTCGCAGGCTTTCATGATCACGTTATACTTCTCCAGTTCAACGGCGCCCAGCTTGTCACCGGTCAGCAGCATACGCTGGTAAAGGTGATACGGCATGATGCGCCTCATCCATTCCAGCATGGAAGGCACCAGTTGGATGCCCAGGTTGATTTCCGGGAAACATAAGAATCCTCTGTCTGCTCTCATAAAGCGGAAGTCACAAGCTCCGGCCAGCATAAATCCGTTTCCGAAAGCATGTCCGTTGATGGCTGCAATGGTGGGAAATGGGGCCATCATCAGGGAGGTGAACACCTCGTGATTGCGATAGAACCATTTGCTTATGCCAGGATAATCATTATCCTGGGAAGCTTTAAAGATCCAATCCGTGTTGACTCCGAGACTGAAGAATTTTGGGGCACTGGAAGTCAAGACCAGTGCTTTGATCTCCTGGTCTGCTAAAATTTCTCTGTAAACCGCCAGCATCGCTTCCGTCCAATCTGGATCCTGGCGATTCTCCCCATTATTCATGATCATGATTGCTACAGTGCCGTCTTTTTGCCATTCTACTACAGCCATAATACCTCCTATGATTATCATAATGATAGATATCGGTCAGCCCGTTCTACTTAGAATGCAAATTTCTCTGTTAAGAGCGTGAAACCCTTCCTTCGAATCAAAAATATTTGCTTCGAAACTGTCCGGGCCACAATAATCCTGCTCTTATTTTAATTCATCCAGATCATAGGGTGTCTCCTGATACACGTGATAATTCAGCCAATTGGTAAATAAAAGGTTGGCGTGACTGCGCCAGCTTACTTTGGGCGGTTGGTCGGGATCATCATCCGGGTAATAATTTTTGGGTACAGCGATTTCAAGGCCTTCGCTGATATCCCTTTCATATTCCCGCTTCAGGCTTTCAGCATCATATTCGGAATGTCCGGTGACAAATATCAGGCGCCCGTCTTTGGAGGATACGATATAAATACCCGCCTCTGATGACTCGGACAGTATCTCAATACCCTCCACCTTTTCAATATCCTCCCGTCTTACTTCAGCGTGCCGGGAATGAGGCACATGGAACTCATCATCAAATCCCCTTAGCAGCGGTACATTTTCCTTGTTTTTAGTGTGCGGGAAAACCCCGAACAATTTAGCATCCAGCAGGTGTTTGGGAACGCCATAATGATAATAAAGTCCTGCCTGGGCACCTACACAGATATGCAGGGTGGAAAATACATTGGTGCGCGACCAGGCCATGATCTGCTTCAGTTCTTCCCAGTAATGCAATTCCTCAAATTCGAGTTTTTCTACTGGTGCCCCTGTTATTATCATCCCATTAAACCTCTGATCATGAATATCACCAAAGGTAACGTAGAAGTTCTCCAGGTGTTGCTCCGAGGTATTCTTTGAGATATGGGAACCGGTATGCAGGAGGACAATTTCCAACTGCAGTGGGGAATTACTGAGCAGCCTCAGCAACTGCGTTTCGGTAACACTTTTTAACGGCATAAGATTGAGTATGGCGATCCTCAGCGGCCTTATGTCCTGGGTAAAGGCCCGGTGCTCTCCCATGATAAAAATATTTTCATTGCTTAAGATTTCTGTTGCCGGCAGATCGTCAGGTATTTTTATGGGCATGAAAAATTTCCCTCACTTTAGATGATTTAAACCAGCCTCTTATCATGATTCCAGGAAAAGAGCGGTAGACAAATATCTCTCTCCGGTATCAGGTAATAAGGCTACGATCGTCTTGCCTTTATTCTCCGGTCGTTTGGCAATTTGGGCAGCTGCATAAACAGCGGCTCCGGAAGAGATCCCCACCAATAAGCCTTCCCTTTGTGACAATTGACGAGCTGTATTGAAAGCATCTTCGTTTTTAACTGTAAAAATCTCATCAATGATCTCCCGTTTTACTATAGCCGGGACAAATCCAGCCCCTATGCCCTGGATCATATGGGGTCCAGGTGTTCCGCCCGATAATACCGGGGAATCAAAGGGTTCAACCGCTATAATTTTAACCTCTGGTTTTTGGGATTTTAAGAACTCACCTGTACCGGTTATCGTACCACCGCTGCCGACTCCAGCCACAAATATATCTACTGCCCCGTCAGTATCCCGCCAGATCTCTGGGCCGGTAGTTTTAAAATGTATAGCGGGGTTAGCCGGGTTCTCAAATTGCTGGGGCACAAAGGAGAATGGTATATTGGCAGCCAGTTCCTGTGCCTTTTTGATAGCTCCTGACATTCCCTCGACACCCGGGGTCAAAACCAGTTCCGCTCCGTAGGCAGCGATGGTTTTTTTACGTTCC
>CAYWTT010000594.1:0-2640 GCA_964461245.1 uncultured Prolixibacteraceae bacterium
CGTTTCTTTGCCAGGGGAACGGTGATCACGGCCGCCAGAAGGTAGATCAAAGCCTGCAGGAAAAAATCAGGATTATACATGGGCAATTCAAATGAGCTCGTTCATATAAGTTACTTCAGAAAACCTGCCGTACGGTATGGTCCCATCCCGAAGACCGGACAGCAACCGGGCGTATTGATCACCGTATGCGAGAATGTCGCTTTTGCTGAGCATATGGGAGCCATGTATGACAAAGGGAGGAAGATATTCCATGCCGCAAAGCATGGCTGTCTGGTGAAAAGGTGCCAGCAATTGGCGGATGGTATAATGGTTGCTACCCGACTCGTTGTATACCCTGGCGCTCCCACCCGTCGTTATGGCTGACATCAGTTTTTTGTTTTTCAGGTGAGTTCCCTGCTTCCCGTAAGCAAAATTATGCTCAAGCACCACATCGATCCATTCTTTCATCAGGGCAGGGCAACTATACCAGTAAACGGGATGTTGCCATATAATGATTTCATGTTCAACCAACAGCTTTTGTTCCCATTTTACATTGATGTAAAAGTCGGGATATTTTCCGTACAGGTCATGGAAAGTCACCCCTGCGACCGACCGGGCTGCGCGGCAGAGTTCCTTGTGGACCCTTGATTTGTGGATGGCGGGGTGGCTGAAGAGTATCAGGATATTATTCATCTTTCAGAGTGTTGCTGTTGGATTCAACGGCTTTCCGGGTTCTCCGGAGAGTTTAATTCATTCCGCTCGAAGGGTGATAACCTGTGGAAGGGTAGGATTCTCCCCAGGAGAATGGTTTTTTAACATCAGGGGTATTGGTGTCGGCCCCCCTGGAGGTGATCAGGTTGCTGATCCTCCAGGCAGTAAGTCCCTCCTCAGGAAAGGGGACCATCATCTTTCTGATCAGGTCAGCCGGAGTGGTAGGGTCAAGCCAGCTTTTTTCCATTTCAGCCGGAAGGATAAGGGGCATTCTTTTTTTTGAATTGTGTATTTCAGCCATCATCGGATTGGCATCGGTGGTCAGAATGGTGAACGAGTTTATCTGTTCGCCTTTGGGGTCACTCCAATGATCCCAAATTCCTGCGAAAGAAAATATCTCCTGGTTTTTGGCCTTGATAAACCAGGGAATTTTCTTGTTTCCGACCGTCTGCCATTCAAAAAAGCCATCGGCCGGGACCAGGCAGCGTCGGGTGAGGATGGGTTTGCGGAAAGAAGGCTTTTCAAAAACCGATTCGGACCGGGCATTCAGTGTCATCGGCCTCATGTCCCGCGCTTGTTGGGGATCGCGTACCCAGGATGGAATCAATCCCCAACTGAGAAGACTGATCTCCAGGTCGGGCCCTGCCATTACCACTGGCATCAGGGGAAAATTAAAACCGCTCACATGATGGACCGGAATGACGGAAATTCCTTTTGCCACAGTGGCATTGTATCTGTTTTCCAGGTTTTGAGCCACCTGGCTCATGGAATAGTGAAAACACATAACAACCGAGATTTGCAGGTTTCTCCAAAGATAAAAACAAATGCCTAAAGATCAAACTTCCGGTTTGGCAGTGTGCATGGCAGGAGAGAGTTGGTTTTTCAGGTTCTGATCTCCAAGATCTCATTCCATCGGGTGGTATACCCCGGAGATAGCCTTTCCTGACGCAGTTTCCATTTTCGTCCGGTTCCCTGGGTGGCGATTTTGACCATCGGATGCCCGCTCTGCCGGTTAATGGCATCCAGCGATTCCATCAGCTTCTTTCGTTTCTGAACTGTTTCCGCCCCAAAAAGATCCTGCTGTAACTCACTCTCTGGTACCAGTTCCATTACGATCACCCCGGCTTTTTTGTATTGGTATCCCTGCCGGTAAATGGAGTGAAGCGCTTCCACAGCCAACTTTACCAGGGTTATAGAATTGTTGGTGGGGGAGGGTAGGTTCAATACCCTGTTCCTGGCATATTGTGGTTGGTCGGAACGGAAAGCATTGGTGTGTATAAAAACCATCAGTTGAGAAGCTGCCGTTTGCTGTTGCCTGAGTTTTTCGGCACAACGCACGGTAAAGGTGGCTACGGCCTCTTCCAGTTGTGAAAGTTCGGTCTGGGCGTTTCCGAAAGAGCGGGAGGTACAGATGGCTTTTTTGGGCGGGATCACTTCATCCATTGTAAGACAGGAGATTCCGCAGAGCTCTTTCATGGTCCGCAATCCCATGACTGTCATGTTTTTTCTTACCCAGTGTTCAGGAGCACGGGTCAGTTCATGAGCATTGAATATTCCATGCCGGTTCAGAAATCCTGCAAATTGCTTTCCGATACCCCAGATTTCTGAAACCGGTGTTTCTTTAAAAGCCTGCCTGATATTTTCTTCGGAAATTAAAATGCAAACCGGGGAGGTGCTTTTTTTGGAAAGGTGATTCGCAATCTTGGCCAGGGTTTTTGTCGGGGCTATGCCGATACTCACCGGAATCCCGGTATTTCGCAGCACAGTCTGCCTGATTTTCATAGCCAGTTGGGGAAGCTGGTCCGTTGGAAAACCGGTAAAATCAAGAAATGCTTCATCAATGCTGTAAATCTCAATGGAAGGGACAAAAGAAGCCAGTATATTCATCACCCTCGTGGAAAAATCTCCATACAAGGCATAATTGGATGAAAATACGGCTACCTGGTTCTC
>CAYWTT010000595.1:0-2600 GCA_964461245.1 uncultured Prolixibacteraceae bacterium
ATATGTCAACCCATTTTTGAGCTGCCTGCTCTTCTCCCAGACTTGGCCGTTTTATTGTACCGTATGGAATTTCATAGGTGGCGCTATCGTTCTGTACACTCAAAGGGAATGAAACTTTGACCATTTTATTCTTACCATTCCAATCTATTTTCAGCCCAAAATCGATCCTGTTCAACCCTGAATATAAACCTATCTGCTGAGAAAATCTGGCCATCCGGTATTTCCTTTTAATCTGTACGATCGTGTGAACCGGCCCTTCTTCGACTACCTTAAATTCTTCAAAGTTCCTTAATTCTTCGGCATTCCCCGTCCACCGGTTATATTCGCGTTTCCCCTGCGGGGAATTCAAAAAACCTTCCGAGTCGCCAAAATCATCCATAATCTGGATCAGGTTACCCGATGAAGTATTGTTGAGTACCTCTTTGTTGTTTTGCTTGTCGGTAACCTGGGCAAGACACCCGGTGAGCGTATCAATTTCCACCCTGAAAAATTCATTTTCGATCAGATATTTGCTTGATTTTACGGTACTTATAGCTGTTCCTGAGCCTTTGGCAGACTGGATACGATAGGTGCAATATCCTAAAGAAGGAATATCTTTGGCAATGAAAACAGCCTTTATCTTTCGTATCCCCTGTTCTTCACTTTCATAAACAACCTGTACCGGTACCTCTTTGTTATTTGGGTCAAGTATCGAAAAGTTTCCGTTTTTAACCGGCCATTCAAATTCAGTTTCAGCAACATCCGTCCGTTCCCACGATAACGGGTTGAAAACAACGATCGGGAGCCCGTTCCCCTGTGTGTTGATATTCTTGGTTATTGACTTTAACCTGTCATTAAGCAACTGTGCCGAAGTATCCGTGATTTCCTTAAACCTTGATAGATAATCGTCGATCGAAGGAAGGATGTCTGTTCCCGAAATAGGGTCGTGGAATTGACAGAGCATGAGCTTTTTCCATGTTTCGTATATTTCCTTTTTTGGATAGTTCCTAAAACCTGAAGTTGAAGCTACAGAAGAGAACATTTCGGTTGTTAACAGCAGGTTTTCGCTGTGCCTGTTCTCTTTTTTCATGTTTCCAACAGTAGTATAGGAACCGCGAATGGTAGGATCCAGCTCATATCTTATTACCGGCAACTTTCCCGGGTTTTCGAGTATTTTGGATGTGAATTGTTGCGGGGTGCTGAAAACCAGCCGGGCAGGTTTGGCTTTTCCCGGGGAACTGGCATCCCGTTCCTGTATCACCTGCTTCATCCTTTCCACATCAGCAGCTATAGCGCCGCCGCCATGGTTCCCTTCACCTATCAGGGCGATACCATCGTGAAGGCCATAGTCCCGGTGAAGATGCATCAGGTATTTGTTGATTTCTTCTTCGGAAGGCAGGTTGTTGTTAAGTTCGGTTAAGGGTCTGTAGGCAAAAATCCTGGAACCATCGGCTGATTCCCACCAAAACATATTATGTGGCTGTGATATGGTCCGGCTGTACATGTACGATTCGACCCCAGCCTTTTTAAGTATCTGCGGGTAAGTCCATGGGTGGGTCCAATTGTCGAGCAGCCATGCTGTTTTGATATCCATGCCAAAATTTGCCTTG
The DNA here is from genome assembly GCA_964461245.1 of uncultured Prolixibacteraceae bacterium. GTDB lineage: Bacteria > Bacteroidota > Bacteroidia > Bacteroidales > Prolixibacteraceae > UBA1413. The sequence continues at coordinate 1,590 of CAYWTT010000595.1, forward strand.
TACCACCGTTTCCCATATAATACTTGTCTCACCACTGCCTCACCACATGGAAGGCACCCTTCCATTTCGCACCAGAGGGCTCCGCCAATTGCAAGGCGGCCATTGCTCCCGCCGGCCTTCGGATTGGGGATGCTGGGTCCCATAGCCTCTTTTTTATGCGAATAATACCGTAGTTTATAAAATAAATCAGGATAGAGTTTTTCAAGAGGCTCGATTGCGGGTACCTGGTTGAATGTGAAGGTATAATCCGGGAATTTCTCCATGTTGTCAAAGGCCACTTTCAAGGTATGGGGAACAATGATATGCAGGGTCTGTGGATCGTACCTCCACCACCACGACAAGTCAATATGCGATTGCGGGATGACATGCAGGACCATGGAGCCTAATGTATCAGGTTGCTGAACGACCTGGGCAGGAACAATAACTATAGCTGTGTCGGCTGACAGCTTGTTTTTGTTTCTTGCTTTCTTTTGTCCATAAATTGAAGAAACGGTCCAAAACAACAATAAAAATAACAACAGGAAAACATAATTTTTTCTCATATTAAAATTCCAGCTTCATAAGTGGGCACTTAAATATTCTAAAATGTGTATAACAACCTAAAATGAAGTAAGATACAACTGATTTTTCAACATGTCGCTTTGAAATTGTAAATATAATCCGTTTTGTTAAACCGGATTATATGAATCAAGGGAAATATGTTTTCTGTCAGCTTGTTGAGTTTCTTCCTAAAAGCGGTTTCACCTATCTGACTAACAACTTCGGAATCTGAGCAGAACACGTAACACTGCTGTATAAAAATAGAGGGCAGGTGGAATCGTTTTATAAACGGATCATGCAGCATTTTGACATAAAACCTCTTTAGGGAATAACCGGAAATGCTGTCAGAATCCAAATTTGCCGGCGATCCTCACATATTGTCTTGTCGCCATTATTGAACATGATCTTGGTCTTGGCCGCAACACCTTTGATTTACTCCGGATCTTCAACCTGCCTCATTTTGAAAAAATT
>CAYWTT010000596.1:0-2598 GCA_964461245.1 uncultured Prolixibacteraceae bacterium
GTTACAATGCGGTAAGTCCGGGTCCCTATGTGGCAGAGCATATTCAGTGGGTTTTGGGGCAGATGCAGCAGTACGGGCCTCTGAACCTGAAATAATCACAGACTGACGGCCACTTCGGAAAAAAGAATCTTCATTTCCGCAGAAATAATGAATTTAAAATTCATCTTCAGCCTGATTCAGAACAGGAAAGGATACAAGCTACCATTCGATCAAAATATGAAAAGCGTTGTGTTAACACTGGGACTAATCTTTGTGCTTTCAGGATTCATTAACCCTAACAAGGTTTTCGGGCAGACTCTTTATTCCCTGAGCAGGCCGCCTCTCAGGCCGAATCCATACCTGGAGCTTCCCCTGGGAACCATACAACCCGAGGGATGGCTGAAAGAGATGCTTCTGCGACAGAAATCAGGAGCCACAGGGCATCTCGATGAGTGGTATCCCCAGGTGACGGGTTCACGGAACGGCTGGCTGGGAGGCGACGGCGACCAGTGGGAACGGGGGCCATACTGGCTCGACGGACTGGTGCCGCTGGCATACATTTTAAATGACCCGGAACTGATTGCCAAAGCCAAACCCTGGATCGAATGGGCACTCAATAGTCAGCAATCCGATGGCTATTTCGGTCCTTCAACCGATTACCCGGCGGAAAAAGGACTTCAACGTAACAACAGCCACGACTGGTGGCCGAAAATCGTGATGCTTAAAGTACTGAAACAATATTATTCAGCCACCGGAGACAAACGGGTAATTGAATTGTTTACCCGTTATTTCAGGTATCAGCTGAACGAATTGCCCGGAACCCCACTGGGACATTGGACTTCCTGGGCCGAATACAGGGCTTGCGACAACCTGATCAATATATACTGGCTGTACCATATCACGGGAGACCGGTTCCTGCTTGAACTGGCCGACCTGATCCACAGGCAGGCTTTCAACTTCACAGAAGCCTTTTTAAAGGGGGAACATCTTTCCACACCCGGCAGCCTCCATGGAGTTAACCTGGCCCAGGGCATCAAGGAACCCCTGGTTTATTACCAACAACACCCTGAAGCTAAATATGTGGAAGCCACCCTCAAAGCTTTTAGTGATCTGCGGAAAAACTTCGGTCAGCCACAAGGCATGTTCGGAGGCGATGAAACGCTCCATTCTGCCAATCCCACCCAGGGATCGGAATTGTGTTCAGCGGTGGAACTGATGTTTTCTTTGGAAACGATGCTTGCCATCACAGGGAATGTACAATTTGCCGATCATCTTGAAAAGATAGCCTTCAATGCCCTTCCCACCCAGGTGACCGACGATTTTACAGCCCGCCAGTATTATCAGCAACCCAATCAGGTGATGATCACCCGTTATCCGCGCAACTTTGATGTAAACAACGATGGCACCGATATCTGTTTCGGCCTTTTAACCGGCTATCCCTGTTGCACATCCAATATGCACCAGGGATGGCCCAAATTCACACAGAACCTCTTTTATGCCACCCCCGACGGCGGCATAGCCGCACTGGTTTATGCCCCATCCAGCTTGAAAGCCAGGGTATCCGACGGATCAGTTATCGGCATTACCGAACAAACAGAGTACCCTTTCCGTGAAAACATCACTTTTACCATCCGCATCCCGGAAAACCGGAATTCCCTGCGCTTTCCTTTTCACCTCCGGATCCCGCTGTGGTGCAAATCACCGCAAATCACAATCAATGGTGAACTTCAGTCTCAGTTACATCAAAACCATATCCTGGTTATCCAAAGGGATTGGAAAGACCAAGATGTGGTGGAACTGAAGCTGCCCATGCAAACCGAACTTACCTCATGGTATGAAAATTCCCGGACAGTGGAACGGGGGCCCCTGGTGTATGCCCTCCGCGTCGGCGAAGAGTGGCAGAAGATAACCAATACAAGAGATCCTGAACATTATGGTGATTTTTATTATGAAGTCAGGCCAACAACACCCTGGAATTGGGGACTTTCCGAAAAACAGGTGAAGAATAGTACCGGATCATTCAATGTCATCGAAAAGGCAGTGAGCAGTTATCCATGGAATCCTGAAAGCGCACCGGTTGAGATCAGGACCCGGGGAATAAGGATTCCCTCCTGGCAATTGTACAACGAAATGGCCGGTCCCCTGCCCTGGAGTATCACCCATAAACCGGATCTGGGAGAAAATCCTGTTCAGGGAGAGATCACCCTGATTCCATATGGCTGCACCACTTTAAGGATTACCGAATTCCCTGTTATCCAGGGGAAATAAGGCAACCCGCCAATCACTCCCTATACCCCTCACTGCAAACGATGATCAATTCACCCTCGTTTGTGACGGAGGGTAGAAGATTTGATATCCTTACCCTCGCCCCCTCCGTTATAAACCCTTTTAAATCCACTCCCCGGACCTGAGCGGAACAGAACCATATTGAAAAAAACCCTCCTCTTCACACAGCCCGATTAAATATCTTTTTTCTTTTTAATTGTGTCTATTATGTCATTTCATCATTTTTATAAACTTTATGATATCTTTTTGTTTTATAATTCAAATTATTTCTTTCTTAAGTACATTTTGCAGATGTCTGTTATATGATATTATTCATTTTGGGGGGTATTAAGA
>CAYWTT010000597.1:0-2597 GCA_964461245.1 uncultured Prolixibacteraceae bacterium
CCTATGAATCTGGCAAGTAAATTAGTCTTAATGATTTTCTTTCTATATGTGTTTTCCCCTGGTCAGGCAAAAAAGAGAGAAATCAGCAATTTTTATGGTAAAGAATTAAGTTTGAATGGTGTCTGGAAATTCAAGTATTTCCCCACTCCTGAGATCGGGAATGACTCTTTATTTTACAGGGAGAATTTCGATACCCAAAACTGGTCGAAAATCGATGTACCCGGTCACTGGGATTTACAGGGATTTGCCGAGCCAAGCGAACGTTCCATCCCTCCGATGGTGGGATTGTACCTGACAACTTTCACACTTCCTGACGCCATGAAAGGACAGCAAATATTTATTCGTTTTGAAGGCGTTCAGTATGGATACGATTTCTATATAAACGGAAAATATGTGGCAACGTATGCCAGTTCGTATACCCGTGGTGATTTCAATATTACCGATAAGGTTCATTTCACCGGTATAAACAGGCTGGCGGTGAAAGTTTCAGTCCGTGTAAAAGGATATGAATTTGACACCAATGATTGCTGGAAATTGTCCGGAATTTACCGCGGTGTCTCTGTTTTTGCCACATCCGCTTTTCATATCGGTGATTATGCAGTTAAAACCAAATTGGAAAAAGGGAATGCTGTGGCTGATGTTAAAGTCAGGGTTCGTTTTCAAGATGTAAATGGAGAGGGTTTTTCCGGTGTGTCACTGAAAGCAATTCTGGTTTCGCCTGAAGGTAAGCCGGTTAAAACCGTTGTCCTTCCTGTTGATTCCCTGCGTGGTGATCTCTCGTTCAAAATAATAAATCCGCTGATGTGGACTGCAGAAACTCCCGATTTATACAAGCTGGAGCTTATATTGAGCCGTGGAAAGACGGTTCTTGACCGGAAAATCCAGCAGGTGGGTATCCGGGAAGTCAGCATAGATAATGCGGTGATGAAGTTGAACGGCCGTCCGCTGAAACTGCGCGGTGTTGACCACCATGATCTGGTTCCTGAAACGGGTCGCACCCTGACCCGGGCGGATATCATGAAAGATTTGAAAATGATGGAGTACGCCAATATCAATTTTATTCGTACTTCACATTATCCTCCCGATCACCGGATGCTGGATATGTGTGACAGCCTGGGCATTTATGTGATGTGCGAAGTGCCGTTCGGCGGGGGTGACAGCCATCTGACCGATTCAACCTACCAGGATATTTTGCTGATGCGGGCCGGTGCGACCTTGCAGCGCGATAAAAATCACCCGTGCGTGATCGTTTGGAGCATAGGTAACGAGAATCCCCTGACTCCGATCACCGAAGTGGTAGGCAGGTATGTTCAAAAATCCGATTCGACACGCCCGATCTGTTATCCTCAGATGGGATCCTATTTTAACGCCAATTACCATTCTTTTCCCGATTTTCCGGATTTATACACTCCTCATTACCAGGGAGCCGGATGGGTCAGGGAGTTTCAGAAAGAGACCACCAAGCCGGTTATCCTGACCGAATATGCGCATGCCATCGGGCTCTCGTTTGGTAACCTGGAAGATATATGGGCTGAATTGTTTCGCAACAGTCATTTTGCTGGCGGAGCGGTCTGGCATTTCCACGATCAGGGGATCATCCGGAAATCGCCTGAACCGGTCGACCGATATAAACCAACCCTGTATGTCTGGAAGGATTCGGTGACCTATTACGATACCCGCAAAATTGACGGCATTGACGGCATCGTATATTCTGACCGTACCCCGCAAACCGATTACTGGCAGGTACGGAAAGTCTATTCCCCGGTCAGGATCATTGAAAGAGAAATGGCAGTGAACCCGGGCAACCAGACCATCCGTTTGTCAATTTACAATCAGTATGATTTTCTGAATCTGAATGGATTGACCGGGCGATGGACCCTATTAAAAAACAGGCAGGTTTATCTTACGGGTCCCGTGATGGTGAACTGTTTGCCACACGATACGGTAACTTGGGAGTTACCGCTTTTATTGCCTGATCATCCTGAAAATGATGTCTGGTTTCTGCAGTTTGATTTTACCGACAAAAACGGAACGGAGGTATACGGACATACCGTGAGTTTGCTCCCTCCTTCCGGTTTGCTGAAGGTGAAAGAAATGATCGCACTTCCGGCCCGGCCCTTGACCTATGATTCTCTGGGAATTTCTGCCGGTAATTTTGAATTCCGGACTTCAAAAAGCGATCTGTCTATGAATCTATATGAGACTTCAGGACAAAAAGAGATTATCGACGGGGGGATTTATGCCCGGGTGGGACGGATTGCTACCCTCAATGATGAAACCATCCATGAAAAACAAAGCGATTACCTCTGGAAACCCTTTTTGCTTCCGGTTGCCCGACTTGAAAATGTACACGAATCAAAATCAGAACGGGAATATCAGTTGTCGGGGCATGTTACTTTCCTTCGCGGGGATCAGTTCCCCGGACAGAAATTAACCGGGGATATTTCATACACCCTCTCTGATAACGCTGTATTATCTGTCAGCTATAACCTGAAGCCGGAAAACGCGACCGGAACGTTTCTGGAGGCGGGTGTTTCGTTTGTGCTTCCTGCCCATATCACTGATTTCATTTGGTTGGGAGATGGGCCGTACACTTC
>CAYWTT010000598.1:0-2592 GCA_964461245.1 uncultured Prolixibacteraceae bacterium
CGAGATGATGGACCGTGAAAGGGATGAAATTATTAAATACTTCAAGAATCAGGGATATTATTATTTTTCTAAGCCGATGGTTTTTTTGGAGGCGGATACCGCAGTGGAAAGGGGAAAAAGTAACCTTAATATGTATATTGGTTTGCCGGAGGAGAACAGGAAGGATTCACTCAAAATATTCAGACCGTATTACCTGGATCATTTCACCTTCAAAGTTTTAAGGGGTACACAGGCTTCTGAACCGGTCGATACCCTTCATCGCGGCGATTATACCTTTATTTTTTCGGATAACCTGAGGTTCAATCCCAACCTGTTCATGCGGCTGAACAAAATGATACCAAAAGGGCTGTACGGCATTAGTCAGGCAGAGAATACCTTTGACGCTTTAAACCATTTGCGTCAGTTTCGTTTTATTAATATCTATTTCCAGGAGAGCAGAAATGTTCCCGATTCTTCATTTCTCAACTGTATGCTCGATTTATCGCCCATGAGCAAGCAATCAACCTCTTTCGATATTGAAGGCACCAATACTTCAGGAAATTTCGGAGTTGCCGGTAACCTGAATTACTCGCACCGTAACATTTTTGGCAGTGCTGAAATACTCAATCTGAAATTAAAGGGGGCCATGGAGCGGCAACAGGCCATTATGAAAGAGCAGTCACTCGATTTTAATACCCGTGAGCTGGGCGTTGAAGCCACCCTGAGTGTACCCGAACTTATCGGACCTGGCAGCATCTTTCCCTCTTTTGAAAATCACCTGCCTAAAACTATGTTCACACTTGGATTTAACTACCAGAGCCGTCCCGACTATACACGGACCATATCTTCCTTTAAGCTGGGTTATGACTGGAAAACTTCTGAATTCCGGAAACACAGCTGGAACCTGGTAGATTTTAACATGGTAAACCTATCCAGTTTTGATCCTGGATTTATCAATTCGATATATGACCTGTATATAAAAAGCAGTTTTACCGATCATCTTATCCTGGCGACCGGTTATACCTTTGTTTATAACGACCAGCTGGTCGGATCCAGGGAAAATTACAGTTACATTCGTTTTTCCGCTGAGTCGTCCGGGAATTTGCTTTATCTTTTATCTGCGGTTATGGGTGCCGAAAAAAGCTCACTGCCCGATACGTCCGGACTGAAGCCTCAATCCTATTATAAATGGTTTGATACGCGGTACGCACAGTATGTTAAAAGCGATATTGAATTCAGGAAAGGGTACTGGCTTAACAAGTACAATTCCGTTGTAGGACGCGTGTTCTTTGGAGTGGGACTGCCCTATGGTAACTTTGATGTATTGCCTTATGAAAAGAAATATTTTACCGGTGGTGCCAACGGTATCCGTGCATGGCAGGTCAGGTCCCTCGGACCGGGGACATATAAGGCTCCCGAAGGTTCTTACCCCAATCAGTCGGGGGATATCAAACTGGAAGCAAATCTTGAATACCGGTTTAAACTGATCAGGTTTTTGGATGGGGCTTTTTTCCTGGATGCAGGGAATGTATGGGCTATTAATGAAAAAGACAACCGTTCCGGGGCCCAGTTCAAACCGGGTAAATTTTACCGGCAGTTAGCCTTCGGAACCGGAACAGGCTTCAGATTTGATTTTGATTATTTTGTTTTCCGGCTGGACTTGGGACTAAAAGTCAGGGATCCTGCACAGTCCGAAAAGAACGGATGGATTTTAGGCGCCAGGAAGCTAACCGGTAATGATTTGAATTTATCTTTTGCTATAGGTTATCCTTTTTAACCCGATAACACAGTTTGGACCTTCCGTTTGCTGTCCACAGGGATATTTTAACTGGACAGATCCGGCAGTTTCCCAATGTAATGATTTGAATTACAGTTAAAATATTGCTTATATCCCTGGAATTTGTTATATTGAACTGTTAATAAGAGGACGCTGCCGGAGAAAACCCGGATGGATCATACCGTTTTCATTCAAGGTTAACTGGATAATGCCTCCATGGTACACGGTGAATTTGACCGGTTGGTAAAGGAATATTTTTCTTTCACCCGTTCGGAAAAGAACGGGATGAAGATGCTGTGTGCCCTTCTGCTCATTGCTATCACAGTAAACATCCTGGTCGACTGGATCGATTTCAGGAAAGCGGCTGACCCGGAAGAGATAAGCCGTTTCCTGAACCAGATAGAACCGACTCAAACCCCTCCCAGGGGACCGGAGAAGGTGCTTTTTGGTTTTGATCCCAATACTATCGATGGCCCCGCTTTGGATTCTCTTGACCTTCCCGGTCAGGTAAAACTGAATCTTAACCGTTACCGTTCCAAGGGTGGGTCATTCCGAAAACCCGGGGATATAAGGAAGTTGTATGGCATGAATGACAGTATTTTCGGGGTAATTTCACCTTACATCCGAATCGGTAACGTCTTGGAAGAACCGAAGGAGGAAAGAAAGATCATACCGTCAAAGGAGTTATTCGCATTTGATCCCAATTCTGTCACGGAAGCTGAAATGGGGCTGCTCGGGTTTACTCCCTTTCAGCGAAAGAACCTGATCGCATTCCGCAATAAAGGAGGGCGATTCACCCGGAAGACAGATCTTTTAAAGGTATATGGCATTGATTC
>CAYWTT010000599.1:0-2587 GCA_964461245.1 uncultured Prolixibacteraceae bacterium
CACATTAACCGGACGATATTTTTTCTGCCACAATCCGGTTTCGTCCATCTGTTTGTCGTGAAAATCAGTTCGGTATCCATAGTTTTCAACGCCTTCGGCCGGATCTTCCACATTCTGAATCGAACCTCTTTTACGTAGGTCGTTATCGGGCCATTCATCCCAAAGTTTACGGTTAACGGTACCCATTCCCCAGCCTTCGCCCATGGCGCCTTTGTAACTGTATGCCCGCCATCCAAAGAACAGGTTCATTTGGTTGCTGTAATAAATGCTGGTTCCCCAATCAGCAAATGTTGAAAATTTCAACATAAAGATGTTTTCTTTATTTCCACCTTCTTCGCCATACCAAGTCAGCTTGTTATCTTCTGCATATTTATATGGCTCTTCTGAATTTTTGGAATTAGCTACTGCGTAAGGCCACAAATTACGGAATTCGGGCATCAGCTGGTGTCCGCTATTGGTCATACAGTTTTCCAGCCAGGTCACCACCTGACTCTTATCTACAGATCCGCCTCCGACTAATGGAAGAGCTGTTTCACCATAGTAGCCTGTGTAGAAGAGAAAGACACGGGCCATCAAAGCCTGAGCCGCCCAACGATTGGCCCGTCCTAAATCGGATACATTGTAGGCGATTGCCGGAAATGCCTCAATTGCTCCTTTCAGGTCAGTGGCAATCTGGGCATACAAATCCTTATAATCGGCCTGCGGCAGATTTTGTGGTTTTGTTTCAAGTATCAATGGAATATTCCCGAACATGCGGGCCAGGTCAAAATAAAACAAAGCCCGAAGAAACAAGGCCTGTCCCTGTACTCCACCTTTCTGGGCATCCGATTCCCACTTTGGCTTATCGATATTTTCAAGTAACATGTTACAGCGAAAAATACCGCGATAATAACGAGCCCATGCTCCCCAAAACATATCAGGCCCATCAATCTTAAAATCATCGATCGCACGGGGCAATCGGTCATTATCTCCTCCCCCGCCAAAACGGTCATCTGACAATAGTTCAGAAATTATAACCGGATAGGCATTCAGAATCGAACCGTCCGGCACACTCACCAAGGTAACATAAGCTGCCGTGAGTGCCTGTTCCATATCAGCAGGTGTCTGATAAAAGTCGGTGTTTGTTTTCTCCGTTAAAGGCTTGGTATCCAAGAAGCTTTCAGAACAACTAAACAGTACACCGGCAAGTAAGGTAATTAAAAATATCTTTTTCATAGTTGTCATTTTTTTAGAATTTCAAACTTACACCCACCAAAACCGTTCTTGGCGCCGGGTAATACCCTACATCAATTCCTTTAGCCCAGTTGTCGCTGGTAGTACTGGTTCCAATTTCAGGGTCCATTCCCGAATATTTAGAGAAAGTATAAAGGTTCTGTGCAGTAATGTAGATCCTGGTTTGGGCCAATGGGATAGCTTTAATCGCTTTTTTCAGATCATAACCCAAGGTGAGGTTGCTGATGCGCAGATAATCGGCATCTTCAATAAAGATGTCCGAATTGTACTGCCAGTTGGGATGTGCACCATACGACAGCCGCGGGTATTTGTTGGAAGAACCTTCGCCGTGCCAGCGGGCAAATACATCGGTGGTGTAGTTATTTTGCGGACTATCTGCCCAGCGGCGCCAGCTCCGGGCAATCTGATGCCCCAAGGCACCATTGGCCATCAGGGTAAAATCGAACCCTTTATATTCCAGTACCAGATTTAATCCCACAATATAATCGGGGTTCGGATCACCGATCATTACCTTGTCGTCGCTGGTAATCTGTCCGTCGTCATTGGTATCATTAAAAATGAGGTCGCCAGGCACGGCATTGGGCATAATCACCTGTCCGTCTGAATTTTTGTATGCCTGTACCTCTTGTGCATTTTGGAAGACTCCATTGGTTTTGTATCCCCAAAAATAGCCGATCGGGTATCCAACCTGAGCCCGGTAAAGCTCTTCAGTACCCTGTCCCAACACATTGCCTGGTCCATGAAAAATCCCTTCATTATTGGCAATGTGAGTTACTTCGTTGGTATTGTAGGCGAGGTTTGCATTGATGTTGTAAGAGAATTCTCCAATTTTATCACCCCAGCCCAAGCCAAGTTCAATCCCTTTATTCGAGACATCTCCTCCGTTGATGTAAGGAGCGTTAGTTCCGTATGAAGCCAAAGCAGAAGGATTGACCAACCAATCTTTGGTTTGTTTGTTGTAGACGTCAAACGTGAGGCTCATTCTGCTGTTAAACATCCTGGCATCTAACCCTACACTTACCTGATCCGAGGTTTCCCAGGTTACGTCAGGATTGGGCAAAATATTGGGATATCCTCCGGTAAAGACCGATCCTTTATTGGGACCAAAGAAATAGTTGACATTTTCAAATGAGATGGTCGCAAGGTATTGGAACGCACTGATAGCCTGATTCCCATTCTGCCCCCAACTCGCCCTCAGTTTCAAAAAGTCGAGTGCACTAATTTTATCTTTCAGGAAATTTTCTTCTGAAATAACCCACCCGGCCGAAATAGAGGGAAAAATCCCCCAACGTTTGTCAGGAGCAAAATTGGAAGATCCGTCGGCGCGTACAATGGCCGTAGCCATATATTTTTC
>CAYWTT010000600.1:0-2587 GCA_964461245.1 uncultured Prolixibacteraceae bacterium
GGTTGTTTTTGTGATAACTGCCTGAGAATCTTCGAAAAAGAAACCGGGATTAAATACACCCGTGGAAGTATAAAGAAGGCGTTAAATGAAGGTCCTGTTGAAGAAAAGCTGAAGGTCAGGAAAGCCTGGCTGCAACACAACCGGAACACCATTTCCCGACTATTAGAATTAATTGAAAGGACAGTGCATAAGATATCTCCGTCGATGCCGCTTGGATTTATGTCTGGTGACCGGTTTTATGAAGGTTATGATTTTGACAACTGGGCTACAAAACTTTCAGGGCCCAATTATGCGTCAGTTATGATGCGTCCGGGAGGAGGTTTTTATAATGATTTAAATACCACCGAATTGGTCAAAAAATCACACGAAGTTGGAAGGCAGGTCTCTTTCCTGCCCAAAGAGGTGATTTCAATACAATCTGAAATTGAGAATTTTCCATAAGAAAGGCTAAAAAAGGCCGCCAATATTGTAGGACTCGAAGCCTGTTCCCACATTGCGGCCGGATGTACAGGAGCAGCTTTTAACATTTTTCCTGCGGACGAACCTTTGGACGAATACGAACTGCTGGTTGCCCGGTTACGCGAATTACGCCCGTTTTTCGATTTGATGACGAAATCACTGGGGCGTTCTCCAATTACAGGAATTCAGACCTTCTGGAATAAAGATAGTTATGCAACAAAGGAATTGGGGGAGGGAGACTGGACAGATTCAGGTAACCCGGTGATTAGGCACGAATTATACGACATCGGGATGCCTGCCTGTTATTCAAATAGTTATGCAACTGTTACACTTCTCGGAAAAGATAACGTTTATGCTCTTTCAAAAGGAGAAATTAAAAATTTACTTTCAAAAGGAGTTTATATGGATGCAGAAACTCTTCAACATCTGAATGATATGGGGTTTGGAAAATTAACTGGTTTTGAGGTAACTGGTGCGGCAGAAAAAGACAGATTTGAAAAATTTACATACCATTTTTTGAATGGTGATTTTGCAGGCAGAGTGAGAAATTGCGTACAATCCTTTTATCCCTCAACTGCATATTCCATTCGAAAAACCGATAAAAAAGCACAAATACTTTCTTATCTGATGACCTATCAGTCAAATGATAGTTCATCGTATACTTCGGGTATATTTGAAAATAAACTGGGTGGACGCATCTGTGTAGCAGGATATAGTCCCTGGGCATTTATGGGAAATTTTTCGAAAAGTTCGCAAATGAAATCAGTATTCCGATGGTTGTCTAAAGACACACTTCCCGGTTATATAGCTTCGTTCAACAAGATAAACCTGTGGATACGCGAGCCTCAAAATGGGAAAACCGCGCTGGCCTTCACCAACGCATCGTTCGACCCGGCCAAAAACCTGGTTTTGATGCTACTGACCACGAAAGAAACCCTCAAACTATATGATATGCAGTGCAAGGAGATTATTATACGCTCATCGGGGACTGACGGTCCCTACCGGAAATTTGTCATCCCCGAAGTCGGACCGTGGGAAATACGGTTGGCGGTAAACGAATAAGAAAAGTCAGAATGATGAAATTTAAAAACCGGATATCCCTCTTTTTTATCATTTTAACATGCGCCGGGATATCAAACGGGAGTCCTGTATCCCGAACTCCATCAAATAGCATTGAACTTCAACAATGGGTTAATCAGCATTTTACCAAAGGGAAGATTCCTCCGTTTTCGTTTATTCTGGGCGATAAAAAATCTGAAGATTTAATCCAAAACTGGAAATTCAGCGCCGAGAAACTAAAATCAAAGGAGCCGAACGCTGAAGAGTCCGTTTACACTTACTCTGATATAAAAAGCGGTCTTGTTGTCAAATGTTTCGTTACCTGTTATAACGATTTCCCGGCAGTTGAGTGGGTGCTTAAAATCTCCAATATTTCAGAAAAGAATTCTCCTGTTTTGGAAAAGGTGCAGGTTGTTGATCAGGAATTTGAATCAAAAAACAAGGGGGCGTTCATGCTTCATCAAATGCGGGGAAGCAAAGGCGGAAAGGACGATTTTATGCCTTCTGAAAATACCTTGAAACTTGGAGAAACGGTAAAGATTACTCCCAAAGGAGGCCGGTCGTCAGACAACACCGCATTTCCTTTCTTTAACATTAAAAATCCTGTTTCTGATGGTTTTGTAGTTGCAATTGGCTGGTCGGGCAAATGGGTTTCCAATCTTTGTCAGATCAATGAAAATACCCTGTCTCTCAAAGCCGGAATGGAAAGGATGAAATTAATTCTTTATCCCAAAGAAGAAATCAGAACTCCCGGTATTTGCCTGTTATTTTGGAAAGGCAAAGAATCAATGACAGGCCATAATCAATTCAGAAAATTTTTACTTACTCACAAAATCAGAAGAAATTCTATACCGTCGCCATTGGCAGTGAGCCTTAGTCCAAATACGCCCTGCCCCCCATGTAATGGTTTTTTTGGTTGTCTCTCCGATTCGTTCGCTTTGGCTAAAATTGCATGGTTAAAAAGCCGGAATTTACAACCGGAGGTGTGTTGGATGGATGCCGGATGGTATCAGGACGGGGGCGACAACTGGCAAATAGTCGGCAACTGGAACGCTGATAAGAAAAGATT
>CAYWTT010000601.1:0-2578 GCA_964461245.1 uncultured Prolixibacteraceae bacterium
TCTTCGGAACACTCCTTACGGCCAACGGTAGCCTGAAACAGCTGAACATCATGGCTTCCGGTGGAATGCTGCTGAACATCGGGTTAAATTTTTTGCTCATACCTTCCCTGTATGGGAAAGGATCTGCCATCGCGGCCATGGTCAACCAAATAATCACTGCAGGAGCTCAGATGTGGATCGCGATTTTGCTTTTCAGGCTTCGACCCGATTGGAAAATAATCAGAAAACTCCTCCTCTTTGCATTCGTCACCTTTTTGGCCGGATATTTTTCACGGCTTACGGAATATCGATTGGCAGGATATCTTTTAACCATAACCATCTCACTCCTGTTTGCCTTTATCATTCAACTGATAAACCTGGGAGATATCTTCAGAATAATTAAAAAAGAGACATGAACCATAATCCTACCATACAGGAACTGCATGATCCGGATAAATTCGAACTGCTGGCTGAAGTCGACCAGGTAAGAATCAAGGATTTTGTACTGCAACAGGTCATGACCGACAAAAAGATCATACCCGCTTACATGATCTATCAGACTCTTCTTTTCTTCGCCGGCATTTTCTTCCTAACCCGCGCCATCATGCTGGCATACAGGGGAAATTTCATGTATCTGCTGGTTACGGCGGGATCCGTTGTTTTTTGCCTCACCATTCTGGTGGCTATACATGAGCTCCTGCACGGAATGGCCTTGAAACTGGCAGGTGCGCCAAAGGTGCAATTCGGGGGAATATGGAAGAAATTCATCTTCTTTGCCGAAGCCGGCGGTTTTATCATCAACAGGGAAACCTTCCTGTTCGTGGCACTGACACCGCTGGTGGTTATTCAGATCATCAGCGTGATCGGTATTGTAATCTGGTTTTATGTTCCTTTTCTCTACTTCTTCCTGATGCTGATGACCATCCACAGCTTTTTCTGCTCGGGCGACGTGGCGCTGATTACTGTTTTTTACCGTTATCCGGAACGGAAGACCTATACTTATGACGACCATGAACTGAAAAAAAGCTACTATTTCGCGGAAAAAATAAAGCAGGCAATTTCGTGATCCCGGCCTTTGTATACTTGACCACATTCTTATGTCTTTGAACAGCTGTGAAGCAATCTGTCTGGGCATACTGCAACACAGGAAAAGGGAAAACGAAGAATCTAATCGGATTTATTTCTATAAACCATCCTTGGACCATGGATTTTCTCCATTAAAGCCAGGTTTCCTGCAGAATTTCCCCCCTGATCCCCACTATTATCGCTTTCACCGGGACCCGCCGGTGAGCAAGGGATGCAGCCTGCTGAATCATTTGAACCATTCCTCCGCAACAGGGCACCTCCATGATGACCGCCGTAATGGTATTCACCCTGGCTTCATCGATCAGACGGATCAATTTCTGGACATAGGTTTCTTTGCTTTGATCCAGTTTCGGACAGGCGATGACCAGTTTTTTTCCTGCCAGGAAGGTGCGGTGAAAATCCCCGTGTGAGTAAGCCACACAGTCGGCTGCCACCAAAAGATCGGCCCCCTGGAAATAGGCAGTGGCCGGGTTGATGAGGTGCAACTGCACCGGCCATTGAGTAAGTCTGGAAGGCAGTGGTGCGGCATGTTCCGGAGAAAGTGCCATTTTTATTCCCGAAGCAGCGGCAAACGATTGGGGAGCTGATCCGGCGCAACCACAGGAAGCGCCTGCCTTATTACCGGCCTGATCGGGGCTCCCATGTAACAGGGCATGAACCTCACTGATGGAAAAGGGTAAAAACTCCCGGTTGGCTTTGAGCCAGTCTGTGGCCTGTTTTAGGAGAATGGTTTCGTGATGCTCTTGCAAGTGCTTCAGGTGGGCAAACACGGTATTCCTTCCGCTTTTTACCATCCTGGCAATAACCGTTTCTTCATGGTAGGCTTCCGCCTCCCGCTTTTCTATGGTTATGGCCCTTGGCGGGCAATGCCCCAGGCAGGCTCCCAGTCCGTCGCACATCAGTTCACTGATCAGCCTGGCCTTGCCATCAATGATCTGTAATGCACCCTCATGGCAATTCGGTACACAAAGACCGCATCCATCGCATTTCTCCTCATCTATTCTGACAACATCACGCAACATGGTCGTTTTTTTAAGGGACAAAAGTATCTTTTTATTTTTTATTTTTCAAGATACTTTCCTGTTAAATCAACCGTTAAATAGTTTTAAACCGGTTTAGCTTCTGTCAATTATAAACAAAACAACTATCTTCGCAACAATTTTGAATTGCGGGTAAATTCCGGCCTGTTATAATGAATATCAAGGAAATATGAAGAAATACAATTTGTACAATTTAATTGTCGGCTGGGCTGCTTTTGCCATTTCTGCCGTTGTGTACCTGATGACCATTGAACCCACGGCCAGTTTCTGGGATTGTGGTGAGTTCATAACCACAGCCACCAATCTTCAGGTGGGTCATCCTCCCGGAGCACCTTTTTTCATGATCATGGGCCGGTTTTTCACCATACTGGGAGGTTCCCCCCAACATGCGGCAGTAATGGTGAACATCATGTCGGCGCTGGCCAGTGCCTTCACTATCTTATTTCTGTTCTGGACCATCACCCACCTGGCAC
>CAYWTT010000602.1:0-2573 GCA_964461245.1 uncultured Prolixibacteraceae bacterium
GGGTATTTCTCTTGTCTCGGTAATAGGCACAGCTTCAAATCTGGCATTATCCTTAAATGCGTTCTGAATTTCCTTAAATGCAGATTCCGGATTAATGCTATTAGGAATAAGTACATCAGCCGTTCCATCTTCATTCAATGTGTACTGATATTCATTTTTCCCCCAGGTTGTTTTCTTTACCTCTGGTTTCGGCTTCCCTTCTTCTACGGCTTGTTTTTGAACTTGCTTGGCCTGAAATACCTTTTCAAATTGTTCCGAGGCCATAGTGGTTGCCTGTGCCTCAACCGGATTCATATTTTGGTCAAGCGGGACAATGATATGATTCCCTTCATCGTCCATCTGCCCTGTGGGAACAAAATATTGCCCTCCGATTTCAACGGCCTGTTCCTGCGCAATTTTTCTCCTTTCTAATTCAGTTTGAAATCGGCCAACTTCCATTTCCTCAAATTGTTCAGGCGTGAATTCCTGTACATCTCCTGAGAAAAATTCCTGACCTGCTGCTCCCGGATTACCATTTCTGTCATAATAAATGATCATTCCATCCGGATCATTGAATTTCCCGTTTTCGTATTGTCCTGATCTGATGAATACAGGCCCTACGCCTTCAAGATAAGACATGACGATATTACCACTATCATGGCTCCTTGTCTGTACGGTACTTCTGATATCTGTTCTGACAGCTTCTACTGGATCAATATTAGGTGTCTGCTGGGTGTCATCAGTTAGCTGCTGATTTCTGCTCCACTTGTTCATTATTTTTGGCACTCCTATAAATGGAGTATGCGATAACCCGGAAGCAACACCGATTAATCCTGCATCAAGAACACCGTCGGTTACATCAATGTCTGGCCTGTATCCAGATACCTTGTCAACATAGATCTGTGCGATTTGGGTTCCCATTTCCTCGAATCCTTCTCCAAGCGGTGCAAGCATTGGTCTATCTGCAAGAACCTTTGAGAATCCCTGCCGTAACCCTTCCATTACCGTTCTTCTGGCTGCATCCCTACCTTCTCTTAAAGCAAGTTCACGGATTGCTCCACCAACTGCACCCGATCCAAGGTATGTTTCAAATATACCCTCCAATGCGCCATTTGCTCCGGCTACTAACAGCTTAAGGTTTTCTGGCATATCCGGAGAAGCCTCGTCGATCTCTTTGAGTTTTCCTGAACCAAAGAGCAATGCGCCTGACCCTATCATTGCAGGTGCCCCCATTGTTCCTCCAGAAAGCATCATTGCCATAGACGGGGCGAAGCTATCTGCAACACCTCCAGCCAGATTTCGTGTGAATGTAACCCAGTCTCCTTCTTTTGCTGCCTGTGTTACGCTCTTCTCTGCATCCGGATTGAGTTCTTTGATTCGTTGAGTGTAAAATTCCTTTTTTTTGTCAATATCGTCACTGACCTTATCAAGACCAGTTATTTTATTGAATGTCTGCGGGTCAACTTCAGGCAGACCTACGGCTCTATATAATGTATTGAACGGGGCATTGATTACCCTCATAAACGTGTTTGGGGCATTTATCAGCATTTGATTGAGTTCTTCTGCTCCTCTTGCTCCCCTGTTAACTAACTCTTTCCCGAATCCTTTAAATCCACGTTCATCCGTGAATTGTTCATCGACTACATCCCCTACTATCTGTTTGGCCGTGTCAATAGGCATACCCATTGCCGACCTTGGGTTTTCCCGGAAGGCTTGTTTTAATGATTCTTGCTCGGTACTTAAACTCTTCTTTACCGATTCCTGCTGTGGTTCTCCGAACATATCTTTCTGAAAGTTCTCGAATCCGTATTCTGCAATCTGCTTATTTTTGGTTGCAAGGCCTTTGTAAACTTTTTCAAGGTTTTCAGGTACTTGCATATCCTTTGCAAATGCGTCATATCCGTATTCTTTCAATGCCGGGTTTTTCCCTGCAAGTCCTTCATAGATAGTTTTGAGATTATCAGTCATGACTAATATTTGATTTGAGAATAATCAATTTGATTACGTGATGTGATGTTCTTCCCATCCTGTTTTGGAGTTGTCTCATGGTTTCCATTACCTACTGATTGAGTATTTTCCTGGGATGTTGTACCCTTATAGTTATTCACCCATTTCGTTGCATTAGGTGATTTTTCCCAGTACTTACCCACTAAATACCGCTTTACTTCTGTGCTTAATGATTCTCCGAATTTTGAAGAAAGTGCATCGAGTTCAGTCTTTGCATTTGTATCAGTAAGTATTACTGACAACAGTGCGTCAATGCCTCCGTTTGTATTTATATTTGCATATTCAGTACCTTCTGAGGTGTAAATCTTAAAACCTTTCTGATCTTTATTCATTTGCACCTTTGCAGCCTCTTTTTTCATAGCATCCTGGGTTCGCTTTTCCAGTTCTTTCATTTGAAGTTCATGTTGAACATAGGGTAGCTGCTGACGGTATTTAAGCTCTGCCTCCTGTTGTTTCCTTCTTTCTTCTCTGTCTAAGCTGGTATCTTCCCGTCTCTCCCTGCGATCCTGCTCAGTCATTTCATAGTTTTTTTCCCAGTTTTTTTGAGCTTGATCAGCTTGTTTTTCCCGGAATTCTTTTTCATCGAC
>CAYWTT010000603.1:0-2565 GCA_964461245.1 uncultured Prolixibacteraceae bacterium
AATGGCGGGATTTTAAGAGATATTACCGAAATCCGCCATTTTATAAACTCCGATGAGAGGAAAAGTTGGTTCACTTATATCGTTGGAGGACTTTGTTATCTCGTTAAAGAGTATCCGGAGAAAGTACGGCATGGACTGAATATGTATCTGGATTCAACCATTCCCCTGGGGAAAGGCGTCAGCTCTTCTGCCGCTCTTGAGACATCCGCGCTGAAAGCATGTGCTGCGGCCTATGGAGTGGAAATCAATGGTATTCGATTAGCTTTAGCCACGCAATGGGTAGAGTGTGAGATTTCCGGCGCTGCGGCAGGTATTATGGATCAGTATGCAGTAGTTAAGGGTCAAGAGAATTACTTTACACCGATGATCTGTCAACCCTGTATCGAACTGCCCGTTGTAAAGCTTCCAGCTGGAATAAAAATATGGGGCATTGACTCCGGGGTTCGGCATTCTGTCGGTGGTACGGCATATGAAGCTGCCCGGGCAGCTTGCTTTATGGGATATCAGCTCATCACGGAAATTGAAAAACTACAGGTACATTCGGAAAATCAGGGACCATTGGTCAGGTTTACTGATCCAAAATTTGAGGGTTATCTTGCACGCATCACACCAACTGAGTTCCGATCCAAATACGAACCGCTGCTTCCAGAAAAGATGAAAGGAAAAGAATTCCTGCGGACACATTCCATTCATTTGGATCCATACACCCGGATTTTGGATGATATCAGCTACGCTATCCGCAAAGCCACTCGCTATGCAGTAGAAGAAAACAACCGAGCAACGCTCTTCTACCAAATTATGAGCCTTATGCCAGACAATCCAGATGACCTGGGTTTAGCAATTTTGGCCGAACTTATGCATGGAGCTCATCTGGGATATACCGACTGTGGACTTGGATGTGCGGAAACTGACCAGCTTGTGGAAATGGTCAAAAACGAACGTCAGAATGATCTTTTCGGTGCAAAGATAACCGGAGGAGGGGCAGGCGGCACCGTTGCGATTCTTGGCAGAGATTCACTTCGTGCGCAGGAAGCTATCGAACGAGTTTTCGATACATACCGTGAAGAAACCGGTAACCAGCCATGGTTATTCGAGGGTTCAACGCAAGGCGCTGATGCATTCGGAATATACACGCTTGATTAAATTAAAAAACGATTTTCCAGAATTAAGGCAGACAGGTGCCCCAAATTTATTTTGAGACACCTGTCATTTATATGACTGCAATCCGTTTAAACCGAAAAAGCCAGTTTCAGGCGGAATACCTTCTTCTCAAAGCCTTCAATAGTATCCACACGCCCATTTTGTCGTTCGGTATCCATACCGCGGATATATGAGTTGCCAGGTTCAATCCCCAAAACATATTCACCGGCCTGAATTGATTTCCATTCGGTTAATATCGGAAGATTTTCATTCTCATAAGACAATACAGCTTTAATACCTACGTTCTTGTTCTCCAAACCTATGCTGCAGATGCCATTATTTGCTTTCGGTTCATGGAAATAACAACGTTCTTCAAACGTATCTTCTGGGGCTTCCATCTTCATCCAGGAATCCAGTCCTTTTTCTGCCCATTCAGTACGCGGTTTGACAGGTATGTTGCCTTGGGGAATATCGATATTCAGATCTGGGCTGACAAAAGGGAAACCAAAATTAAAATGATACAAAATGACATAATCCGTCGCAGTCGGTTCCTGATTTTCCAATATATCTTCTATTTCAATTTCTGGTTTAGAGAGACAAGCTTTTACAGTTCTTGTCAAAGTCAGATTGTGCGAACAGAGCATTGCATCCCGCACAACACCACCAGCTTCCAATATATAGTCATCGTTCTCGAAATGGCAACGATACCACGATTGTTCACAGGGAGTAATTCCTATACGTCCATGTAAAGCCTGAAAACGTCCCTGATGATCCACATAATCGGGACCGGTATTCTTAAATCCACAGGTAGTCAGCATACCACCGCTAAAATAACGATCGAATTCGTTTAAAACAGGATGTGCATAGACCGGTGAAGCGAATCCGGTTTTGGCTTGCCAATTGATATTCACTCCTTTAAAAGTAACACGGGCAATATCCAACGCTTTATCCGGCAGTAAGTCAAATTCAAGTCCACATCCTGTATATACATGGTATAAGCGCATACCACGAGCACGCCCGTTTTCAATGGTCATTTCACGAATTCCGCTGATCTGTGCCATATTGCCGGTATACCGCAGCAATTCTGCCATATTTTTTCCCATATTCCTCCTAAATTCCTTAAAAAAGAAGGACCATTTCATCAATGATCCTTCTTTTGATCGATGTTATTTTACAATCGTTGATACTCAATATTTAACATGCGGGTTAAGAACTGCCATCTTCGTGCAACATTGCCGATGTTAATAACCTCATGATGTGTACCGGCATTCCAGATCCAGCCCTCAACACACGCTGCTACACCGCAATCCGGACGCCAGAAAATATAAGGCATTTCACAGCAGCGCAGGTCTGATTTCGGCAGAATTTCACCTGTAGCCAATACAAGGCGGAATTGGTTTCCATTAAGCGAAGCTAATGAGGACA
>CAYWTT010000604.1:0-2561 GCA_964461245.1 uncultured Prolixibacteraceae bacterium
GATATTCATGAATTTCACAGTATATCCGGTGTTGGCCGACAAAAAGAGATTGTAATTCCGGTTCAGCTTCTTCAGCACTCGAGGTTCCCCACAAGAGCCGAAGGGGTCAGCCTGGTGGATCCCGACATATCGTCTTCAACCTGAATGACAAAGGTATTGAACCTGCCAACCGAAACAACCACTTCCTCAATGTATTGTGTGAGGAGCGTATCTTCTGGCAGTACCGGATTGTCCCCTCCAGCCATCACAGGGACTGCGTTAAGCAGTAAAAATAAAGCTGAACCTGTTTCCTCATGGCCGGATACTTCGGAATGAATGTGCAAATAAAGCTATTTTTTACTAACTTGCCACGGACCATCCAGGGCTGAATGTTTAGTTTTTCTTTGCAATTGCAAATCTGGAGATCATATGTTTAATAAATTATTATTCTTATGAATTTCAATTTCAGGTTCTTTTCATTTTTCATTATAGGCAACATTTTTTGGCTATTAATGTCATTTCCGTTAAAGGGCCAGACCCTCCGGAAGCTGGAGTCGGACCGGGTATCGCTTCCCAACGGATGGAAACTGACTCCTGCCGGAAAGATCACACCCCTGGGTGATCTACCGCTGAATATGGTGATCTCACCTGGTAAAAAGCGGGCGGCGGTATCCAACAACGGGCAGAGCGACCAATCCATCCAGCTGTTAAATGCCCGGAACGGGAATATCCTTGATTCCATGGTGATCGGGAAAGCCTGGCTGGGACTGGCATTTTCGGAGGACAGTAAAACCCTCTATGTTTCAGGAGGGAATGACAATATGATCATCCGCTATTCGGTGGTTAAAAAGCGGCTGGTCAACAGAGATACCATCCGTTTGGGAGAACCGTGGCCGGAAAGGATCTCTGTGGCCGGTCTGGCACTGGATGATCCCAGTCATCGGTTATATGCCGTAACCAGGGAGAACAATTCACTTTACGTGATCGATACGGAGAGTAAAAAAACCATTTCTCAGCATTCACTGGGAGGGGAGGGGTATACCTGTGTTTTGTCGCCTGACCGGAAAATACTTTATGTTACCTGCTGGGGATGTGATAAGGTGGTTGTTTTCGATACGGATCGGGAAGCGATTGTCCATACGGTGGATGTGGGCGACAATCCGAATGATATGTGTATCTCTGCCGACGGTGCCTGGCTTTATGTGGCCAATGCCAACGACAACAACGTGTCGGTAATTGACACCCGGCAGCTGAGAGTGACCGAAACACTTCATGCCGCCCTTTATCCCCATGCGCCGGCGGGATCCACGCCCAACAGCCTGGCTTTGGATGAAAACGGGAAAAGACTTTATATTGCCAATGCCGACAACAACTGTCTGGCAGTTTTTGATGTTTCACAACCGGGCAAGAGTACCAGTCTCGGATTTATTCCTACCGGATGGTATCCGACCTGCGTCAGGATAACGGATAAAAAAATCCTGGTATGTAACGGGAAGGGTATTTCATCTTACCCAAATCCTTTCGGACCCAATCCGACCAGAAGAGGATCTGAAGTGATCTATCAGTCGGGAGGAAAGGAGTATTCGGTAAAACAACAATACATTGCAGGTTTGTTAAGGGGAACCCTGAGCAGGATTAAAATTCCCGGGGAAAAGAGATTGAGACGGCTCACTCCGTTGGTATACAAAAACACCCCTTATACCGGGGAGAATGCAGCAAGCCCGGACGTAGCGGAAGGGAATCCGATTCCCCGGAAAGTAGGGGATCCCTCGCCAATCAGGCACATCTTTTATATTATTAAGGAAAACCGGACCTATGACCAGGTTTTGGGGGATATCCCGGAAGGGAACGGAGACACAAGTCTGGTATTGTTCGGTGAAAAAATCACGCCTAATCAACATGCCCTGGCCAAGGAATTTGTTCTGCTCGACAATTTTTATGTAAACGGAGAGGTCAGTGCCGACGGACACAACTGGACCATGGGAGCTTATGCCACCGACTACCTGGAGAAGACCTGGCCCACCTCATATGGTGGCCGCGGGGGAACCTATTCCGCAGAAGGGGCACGGGAGATTGCCAATAACAAGAACGGTTTTCTTTGGGACTACTGCCAGCGGAAAGGGATCAGTTACAGGAGCTATGGTGAATTTGTCGAATACAGCGGCCCCAGCATTCCGGTGCTGAAAGGTCATTACTGCAAAGCTTTCACCCCGTGGGACCAGTCGGTGATGGATACCATCCGGTTTCACCAATGGAAACACGATTTTGATTCTCTGCTGGCAGTCAATGCCGTCCCGGGACTCAGTACGATCCGTCTGATCAATGACCATACAGAAGGATTAAGTTTGGGGAAATACACACCCTTTGCCCATGTGGCGGATAATGACCTTGCCACTGGGATGCTGGTGGATTACCTGAGTCACAGTCCGATCTGGAAAAGCAGCCTGGTAGTGATCGTGGAAGATGATGCCCAGAATGGCCCCGACCATGTGGACGCACACCGCAGTATGGCCTTTTTGGCCGGAGGGTATGTGAAGCAGGGTTTCGTGGACCACACGGCCTATACCACAGCCTCTTTGCTT
>CAYWTT010000605.1:0-2561 GCA_964461245.1 uncultured Prolixibacteraceae bacterium
TGGCTCCACTGGCCTACCTCCGCGCGGTGCTCGACGGCAACCAGCCCAATACCCGTGCTACACACCTGCTGATCGGCGGGATGCAGGACTATACTCCCATCCAGTATAAGGTCATCCAAAGGCTGTTCTCCTGCAGAAAGACCATCTTGGGCGATGCGGGACAGTCGGTGAATCCTTACGGATCGTCGACCGCCGAGATGATCAGAGAGGTTTTCGTAACAGGCGAGATCATGCGGTTGAATAAAAGCTACCGGTCCACCACTGAAATTACCGCGTTCGCCCAGACAATCCGGCCCAACGGAGAGGCAGAGGTCATAGAGCGGCACGGCCAACCGCCCCGTATATACCGGTGCAAGGGGACAGCCGAAGAGTACAGCCGGATTGTCCTGCTCATCGGGGAATTCCGGGAATCTCCTCATAAGTCGCTGGGTATCATTTGTAAAGACGAAACCCAGGCCCTGACCCTCTACGAGCGGTTCCGTAAGGAGTATAAGGACCTTTTCTTATTGTCGCATCTTAGCACGACCTATGTCAACGGGATCATCGTCACCTCGGCCCACATGGCCAAGGGACTGGAGTTCGACGAGGTGATCATACCGCATGCAAGCCGGAGTAACTACAAAACCGAAATCGACCGCAGCATGCTCTACGTGGCTGTCACCCGGGCCATGCACAAACTGTCGCTGACCGCTGCAGGCGATATCACCGGATTGATTGGCACCGATACTTCGGAAACCAGGATTTTGTCATAACTTTAGCTGCTTCCTTTTTGCAAAGAGGGGGAATCGCTACATACTGTGAAACGGAACATATACAAAACTTCTGTGGTTTTCGAACCCTGGATGATCGCTCCCTGCGGCATGAATTGCGGGTCATGCATCGGCTATATGAGGGCGAAAGATTTCTGTCCTGGCTGCCGGATAGACAGTGACCCGAAACCTGCCTATTGCAAGAGTTGTATCATCATCAACTGTGACAGACTCAAGGAAACGGTTTCCGGGTTTTGCCATGAATGCCCTAAATATCCCTGCGCACGGTTAAAGAGTCTCGACAAGCGGTACCTTCTTAGGTACCATACCAGTTTTTTCGAAAACCTGTCCATGATCAGGGAGAACGGATTAGACCATTTCCTGTCGTTCGAAACCAGGAGAAGAACCTGTCCAGAGTGCGGAGCCACCCTCTCGGTCCACCGGCCTTTTTGCCTGAAATGTGGTAGGAGTCTGTAAATTATTGTCCCTTGTTCCAACGATGGTAGAAGTACTATGAACCTGAAAGAAAAATATCCGCCATCGGAACCATGCTCATGCGAGGTTTGTCGGAATTATTGCCTTCGCCCGGGCTGGTGGACAGTTAAAGAAGCGCAGAAAGCGATGGATTCCGGACTGGCCAACCGGATGATGCTCGAGATTTCTCCCAAACGCGACTTTGGGGTTTTGTCCCCTGCCTTCCGGGGAAATGAATCGGCTTTCGCCTTGCAGATCTTTGCCAGCAATGGCTGCACCTTCCACAGGGAGGGATGGTGTGAACTCTTCGGAACCGGACTACAACCCCTGGAGTGCAGGTTTTGCCACCACGACAGGAAAGGCGAAGGGATCAAATGCCACCAGGATATTGAAAAGGACTGGAATACCATAGAAGGAAAAAGGCTGATCGTCATCTGGGGCAACAGGACAGGACTCTGGCAGAAACAGGGGCTGATCATAAAGCTAAAAACACAGGAATAAATCATTTAATCATTTCATATGATAACCATTGACAACTATCTGGAAAGCCATTACATACACCGGAGCAACTGGCTAAGGGCTGCTGTGCTTGGGGCAAATGACGGCATTATTTCTATTTCAAGTCTGGCCATTGGTGTAGCTGCTGCCAGTTCCACCAGGGAACCGATTATCCTGGCTACTGTTGCCGGATTAGTTGCCGGGGCTTTGTCCATGGCAGCCGGGGAATATGTTTCTGTCAGTTCCCAGACCGACATTGAAAAAGCCGACATTGAACGGGAAGCCAACGAACTCAGGGAAATGCCTGAACTGGAGATGCAAATACTATCCCAGATCTACGAAAGAAGAGGTCTGAAAAAGGAAACAGCGCTACTGGTAGCTAAAGAACTCACGGAAAAAGATGCTTTGGGAACGCATATCAGAGACGAATTGGGAATCAATGAAATCAGTCAGGCCAATCCGATTCAGGCAGCATTAGCCTCTGGAGCATCTTTTACCATGGGGGGAATTCTGCCTCTTCTGGTGGCATTGCTCTCCCCGGTAAGGCCTATGGAGCTTTTGCTTTATGGATTTACCCTCTTTTTTCTGATCATGCTCGGGGCCATCTCCGCCAAAACCGGTGGCTCCAGCATCCTAAAGGCAGTGGTCAGGATCACCGTTTGGGGGACCATAGCCATGGTGTTGTCAGCATTTGTCGGGTACCTGTTCGGAGTCAATGTTTAAAACACCCCTGCCCCCCTGCCTCTCGTATGCAACGGCTTTTCCAGTTTTAAAAGGGAAAAGCCGTTGGGCTTTTTAAATCCCAAAACAGAGATTTTGCCACTACGCGGCTTTGAGTAA
>CAYWTT010000606.1:0-2549 GCA_964461245.1 uncultured Prolixibacteraceae bacterium
CCCTTGCTCATCTTCTTGAAAATCCACCACCATAATAAAATAATGAGGATAAAAGGACCTATGGACCAAAGGATGTCGCTGATCCAGTTCCTTTCATTTTTGTATTCCGCTTCAACTCTGTCGGCCTCGGAGAATCCTTCCTGAGCCTCCTTGAGTTTTTGTTCAAAAGTTTCTACCGACCCGATCACCCAGTAAAAGTGCGGCCCTGCTTCGGAAGGTTTCGAAAAAGTGCCTTCCATCTCCTTCTTGTACTTTTCAAGCCGGTCACTCTTGAGATAGAGCAAGGCCTTCTCATTGTTGATGACGACAATCCGGGCCACATCATGGTTGGCCAGCATGGTAGTCCTGACTTTATTCCAGCTGGTCTGTACCGGACCTTTGCTCCCGGTGAAATAGTAATTCACTACCAGAAAAAGTACCGCAATGATCCCGTAAAACCAGTATGGATTGAACCTCTGCTTCTGATTATTCCCTCCCGGCATTCCGAAAGGATTGTTCGGATCCTTGTTGGGGTTGTTCCGGTCTGAATTGTTGTTGTTATTGTTGCTATCCGACATATGTTCTTAATTTTCATCTTCTAAATATTCCAATGCAGCGTCTGCCCATAAGCTCTCCAGGTTGTAAAAATTACGTGCATCTTCCCTGAAAACATGGACCATCACATCCCCGTAATCGAGCAGAATCCATATCGCATTCCGGTATCCATCCTTGTGCCAGGTTTTGAGCCCGGTAAGTTCCTTAACGGTCTCCTCCACCGAATGCGCGATCCCTTCCGCCTGGGTATTGGAAGTTCCGTGACATACTATAAAATAACCGCATTCAGTATGATGAATGGTGGTTAAATCAATTACCGCTATTTTCTTTCCTTTCAACCTTCTGATGCCTTCAATGGCAGCTTCTACAATTTTTCCCGCTTCTACCTGTTTTCTCTTCATGTTTAATATTTACTTTGCAAAGATAAGAAATGAAACAGGTCCTTACGCCCTTCTTTTCGCATTTACCCGAAAAAGTGGCAGTTTGTCTGATATTTATTCCCTGCAGAAGTGAAACCTTTTTCTATCAGTATTGTTCAATAACCATCCTATGACAGCTTTCAATTTTACCAGCCTCCCTCTTATCCTTGTCGACAAACTGACTTCCACCAACAACTATGCCACCGGTCTTCTGGCCTCCGGAAACCTCCCCGAAGGCGCCGTTATTTTGACATTTCGTCAGACTCATGGCCGGGGACATGGTAAAAATGTCTGGGAAAGCGAGGATTTCAAAAACCTGACCTTCAGCATGGTCCTCTTCCCGGGCTTTTTACCCGCCTCCCGGCAGTTTCTTCTTTCCCAGGTGGTGTCGCTGGGATTGTACGATTTTCTGGTTTCAAAAACAGGGAAAGTGTCCATCAAATGGCCCAATGATCTGTTAATAAACGAAAAAAAGGTGGCCGGGATCCTGATCGAGAATTCCGTTACAGGCACCCACCTCTCCTCTTCTGTCATCGGAATCGGTATAAACATCAACCAGCCCTCCTTCCCTGACCACCTTTCCCAAGCCACATCCCTCACCTTGTCCACGGGGAAAATCTTTTCCCTGGATCTGACCCTGAAAGAAATAACCGACGAAATATTGAAATGGTACCAGCTGCTGAAACAAGGCCGGTCAAGACTGGTCAGGGGAACCTATCTGCAACATCTTTTCCGTTTGGGGGAAAAATCCCTGTTCCGGAGGGAAGGAAGACTTTTTGAGGCAAAAATCACCGGAATAGACGATTACGGTCAACTGCAGATTGAAAATTCTTCCGGGGAAAAAGAAACATGCCCCTTTAAATCCTTGGAATTTGTCTTCTGACAGCTTTGCTCTTTGCTCCTTTGCCCTTTGCTCCTTGCCCTTTGCTCTCTGCTCTTTGCTCTTTGCTCCTTGCCTTTTGCTCTCTGCCCTTCCTTACCGGTATGGCAACAGAGCCAAGGTGTCGGCCAGCTGATCGATTCCCTTTTCCAGTTTGTTTCCCACCATCATTTTAATCATCATGCCCATTTCGGCATGGAGAGTAAGTCTCATCTTGGTCAGGTAGGCTTCCACAGGAAGAAGCTGGATCCAGAATTTCAGATCAATGGGTAAACCACCCCCTCCTTCAATTTTCAGGGTGGAATAAGGAGTCCTTTCCACGATTCTGATTTCGGCTTTTCCCAAGCCCCCGATTTCAAACCGGCAGGAATCGGCATCCGACTCAAAGTTACGGATGGACACCTGCGGAACCTTTTCCGACAAAGCCGCCAGCACATCCTCACTCAAATATTGGGAGAGATTCTCAAAATTGGAGAGGTAATTGAAAACCACCTCAATATTGTGATGCACCAGCTTCACATTGCTGACGTATTTACTGACCGACATCTCAGTTTTTTATATGAAATTTGTATTTTACTTTACCGGTTCCACCGGCCATTCTTCACTTTTCACTTTTCATTCAACTGCTTACCCCAGCCCGCCGGATCTTCCCGCCAGCGAAGCAGGCTTTGCAGTTCCTTCTCCGTGACTTCAGCCATTTTCAGGGCTTCCTCGAT
>CAYWTT010000607.1:0-2538 GCA_964461245.1 uncultured Prolixibacteraceae bacterium
CATTGTATGCTTCATGGGTCACCGGCCAGTGACAAAAGCTGTTTTTGGCGTGCATCACCCCAAAATCCGTGCTTTCAGGAAAAATAATCTGGTAATCCTTATTGGCATGTGTTGCCACATTGGACCAGTACAGAAATGAGTTTTTGTTTTGGGTTGCATTGATTATCCTGCCGGAAATTTCCATGTACGATTTTCCGGGACACAGAGAGACCCCGATAGCCCATCGCATCCGGTGCCTGAATTCGGTTTCACCTATCCAGATGGTTTTACTGCCGTCGTTGTTTTCAACCAGCTTGTAATCAACAGGCATTTGTGAGGTAATCCGGTGATGGTGAAAAGTATTCCATTCAACACCGCCTGAAATCCAGGCCCCCGGCATCCCGATATTCGCCGGTTTGATGACATGCTGGTGGTAAAAAATATCGTAATTGCTGGTTTTGTCGACAGCATATAAAATCCTGCCTCCCAGTTCGGGCAGAATACAAACTTTTACATACTCATTTTCAAGATACAGCGCTTTGTATTCTTTTATAACCCGTGCGTTGGTGATATTATCATCCATCGCATAGGGGTAAATGGCCCTTTTAGCCCGCTGATAAGCAAAATTCCGCATAAAACCAGGCGACTTTTCTGGTTCACCAACCATATAGGTGGGCAGTTTTAACGGCTCTTCCCAAATCTTAACTGTTCCCTGTCCAAAAACTTTGCTGCTGATTGAAAAAACAATCATTATTAATATCAAGTTGATTATCAGTCGTTTCATCGAAGCTTCGGTATATATTTTGATAAATTCATGTTATTCTTCATAAGACTGAATTTCCGGATATTGGTTACTCATTTCTATCTCCCTGTTTTTATTGAAAAGACAACCGCATCATTTTTTCTGATCATCGCAATTACTTTACCTGTCTTCCTGTCGACCGAAGGCATTTCACCGTAATAACATTCTCCAACTTCCCAACCTGCCCCCAAAGAAAGTTCTGTTTTTGAACTTTTCGGTTCATAATTAATTGCCACGATGATCCGTGTATGTTCATCAACTTTATGCTCAGTCAATCCGATCATGTGATTGTTTCCCGTCACAGCTTTACCCGATGGAATATCTTCCCTAATACGTTTGTATATCTGATAATAAGGTTCTGCGTCTTTCTTATTAAATGCGCCGACTACATTAAATAATGATTTCTCAATTGGATAATTCAGAAAATAAACTTTCCCTTTGCCGTAATTAGAAACTGTAAAAGCCGGATTGCCATTTTGATCAGTACCAAGTACCTGAGCAGTAACTACCTTCAAATTAAGTTTAAAAGAAGGAGGCATCTGGATTTTAATTTGATCACTGGTGTTAACTCCCTTTATTGTAACAAGATCATTTATGATATTCATTTCCCTGGTCTGCACCTGTAATCCGGTAATGTCATTAAACGACCGTAAAAGTCCGTTTCCGACCGATATGTATAGGGTTGCCCCATCTTTAACTTTCTCCAGCAAATCATCAAACCTTTCCTGGTTCATAAACCGGGAAAAAACTGTATTGCCTGACAAACCCGGGAGGAAGTAAACTTTGGAGTCTTTTATCGGCTGAGTGCTGGTTTGAAATTCAATATCAATTCCTGCCTGTTTTGCCATTAAAAATGTACCAAAGGCAGTTTGCCATGAATCCGGGTCCATGGGCAGGATACATACCGCGTCAATAATGCGTCCCGGAAGTTTCTTGTATGGTAACTTTTCCAAAAAATTATTAAAATTATGCAGTTCATTGACGATGGGCTTGGAAGTATAATCAGGGAAAAACAACCCCAGTTCCCCTTCCAGAGCAACCCAGTCATACGGTGCGTGTTTAAGGTGTGATTGTTCAAACGCACACCACCACATGAAACCCTTGCAATCGTGTGCCCACAGGGAGAAAAGACTGTTCCGGGCATAATCGGTCGTAATTTCAGGACTGCCCTGCATAGGGCCAAATGTACCAGTCTCTTCCAGGAAACAGGGTTTACCTCCAATGTCCTGCCACATAACCGTGTTTGCTGTTGGATGCAAAACAGTCCGAATGGTATTGATTGGTTCTTTGTCGCTTCCATAGGTTGGGGAAGGATAAGCATGTGTACATAAAACATCAGTCACTTCTGCCTGGTCTTCGATTGTCCAGATACCTTCCGTCTTCAAGCTGTGCATACCCGAAACAACCAATCTGCTCTTATCCTCCGATTTAATGGCATTGGTTATTGCTGAAATCCAGTTCCATGCTGTTGCTTGCGATGTGACTGCCTCCATGGAATTGCATTCATTGCCCAAATCCCAGGCTATTATTGAAGGACTGCCTTTGAAACGTGAAACAAAATACTTTACAAAACGAACTTCCCACATAATAGCATCAGGGTCTGAGAGAATTTTCTTCCCTTCCAGTGCAGGAGGCACAAATAATCTTCCGCTCATCCATCCTGTTATCAGGCCAACAATCAGCTTCATGTCGTATTTTTCTGCAATCCTTGTCAGTTCCTCAAAGTGCAGGATAGCTTCACGGCTTACCCCTGCCTT
>CAYWTT010000608.1:0-2536 GCA_964461245.1 uncultured Prolixibacteraceae bacterium
TGATGCTTTCCTGGTCCCGTCCGACAGAACCCTGGTGGAACTGGTCCTTTTGGCACAGGATTATGAATTTGAGATAGGTGCCAAATTCGGAATCATCTCCTTCAATGATACGCTTTTCAAACAACTGGTGGCCGGCGGGGTAACCACCATTTCAACCGATTTTGTGAGAATGGGCCATTCCTTGTCAGAAATGGTTCTTCAGAAAAAGATGCTTCAAATCAGAAATAAATCGGACATCATTATCAGGAAAACCCTCTGAAGTGTAAATTTACCTACTTTTGATTCCAAGGTATGTATGATATAATCGGCGATGTTCACGGTCATGCCACCCTGCTGAAAAAGTTGCTGAAAGAGCTGGGATATGTAAAAACAGCCTCCGGGTATGCACACTCCGGACGGAAAGCCGTTTTTGTGGGTGATTTCATAAACCGTGGCCCTGAAATCAGGCAAACTGTGCAGCTTATCCGGAAGATGACAGAGGGTGGTCACGCTTATGCACTTTTGGGAAACCACGAAGTGAACGCCATTCTCTACCACCTGAAAGATGAACGGAAAATTCCCCTGTTGAAAAAAGAGAGCAAACGGGCCCATACCGTGGTTCAAACCCTTCAGCAGTTTTCAAAGCAACCCGGGGAGTGGAAAGAGCACCTCAAATGGATGCGAAGCCTTCCCCTTTTTCTTGATCTGGGAGAGATCAGGATCGTCCACGCCTGCTGGACAGACGAAAACATAGAGATTCTGAAAAACCAGTTACCAGAAGGGAAAAAAGCAAAGTCCATCTTCCGCAACCTGGTGCTGGACCCAAAATCCTCCCTCTCCCAGAGCATTCTGCAAACTACCCGCGGAATACACCATATTTTACCTCCCGACATCAGGATATACGACAACCGCCGCAGAATTCACCGTTTTTACAGGATCCGGTGGTGGGAGGAAGCTGCCGGACTGACATTCCAGCAATTTTCTTTCGAGAGCAAGTTCAGATTACCCGAATATTCCATCCCCCCGGAAATCATGCCTGAGATCACCCCCTACCCTGAAGAAGCTCCTCCAGTTTTTTTCGGACACTATTGCCGGGGGAACGGATCGCTCCTTATCCGCAACAACCTCTGCTGCGTTGATGGTTGTGTGATGGGTAAAGGAAGACTGGTCGCCTATCGCTGGGATGGGGAAAAAATCCTGAATACAGACAAATTACTGATTGTCAAGTAATTAGTATATAACAGAATTTTTTTTATATTTTTATGTAAATATGAAACTATTCCCGTAACTTGAATGCCGGTATAAAACAAGTCTGGCCTATGAAAATCCGGCATTTCAATCTGCAGGGAGCCCGCAAAACCATCGTTGAAAAAGAAAAGACCAGGACACCGCTCCCCAACCGCCGACAGTTTGTCAAAACAATGGGACTGGGGGCTATTGCCTTAAATCCTTCCATCGAGGCTGTCAAAGCATTTGTAAATGATCCCTTTACCATTGTAACCGGCGATAACAGTTTCAAAGTCATCCGGTTCGGAAAAGAAGCGTGGATAATTTCAGCTTCCCTGTTTGGGCCCACAGCCAGCCTGGAAAGTTCTATTAAACCGGGTGAGTGGCAATTCAGTATGGATGACGCCCGTTATCCAGGGACTTCTGCTACATTTGACCTCCATGGCAGGATCTTCCTTCAGGATGGGGAATGGCAACTCGAGGCAGATATTTCACCATACGGAATCCGCACTTCTATCGGCTTTCTGGATTTTCTGGACGGCAGGACACCATTGAAGTCAGCATTTTATTTTGATGACTTGTATTCCGTCATGGGAAAGGGGGGGTCTTTACGGCTGCAGGGCCGGTTTGAGTGGCAACTTACCCCAGGCTGGCAGATGAGATTCACTTCGCCCGAAGGGATCGATCTGGAATATTGCGGACATCATCTGACCACCACAGTGATGGTTGCTGAACTTTTTGACGGCAACTCTCTCAGCTTTTTACATACCGTGCAGCCATCCGGCACCCTCCTGTCGTTCCCCGGTCCTGGTTTGTTCAACCGGTTCGCCTCGTTAATTCAATATAGGGGAAAAACCCATTTTAGCTTGGGGAAAGCCCATGCAGGAGTATGGGCATATCTCGGTGAAACCAGCAGGAACAGACCGGTCAATCTGATCTGGATGGAATATAGCGGCGGGGAAATAGGAATGAGCGGTTATTCAGACGAGATCATCGGACTGGACCGTTTTTTTCTGAGTTCGCTGTTCAGTGCCAACCATCTTCCCTCATTTTATGCCGCTGCCTCGATAACAAAGGAAGGTTTCTGGATGACCAATACGCTGGGTTCTTTCAGGCTGGCCAGTCAGCGTATTCTGCCTGATTTTGAAGCATTTGGAACAGGCACCGAAATGGATGAGGCCTTTTTCGAACCTTTAATGAAAGCCTTTCTGGATGAATGGCATCTCATGATACATAGCAAATTTGTTCGTAAAGCGCTGATGGCTCCACTGGTTTTGGCGGTGGTGTTTGGCTATCTGTTTAGTCACAATCAGATTACGAAGGTTCCCAT
>CAYWTT010000609.1:0-2531 GCA_964461245.1 uncultured Prolixibacteraceae bacterium
TTTCTCAGACAACGGGAAAGGTTTTTTTTTAATTAATGACTAATAAAGTACATGTATGGGAAATACGTTGAGAAGCGATACGACCACGAAAGGTCGCAGGATGGCCGGAGCCCGCAGTCTATGGAGGGCAAACGGCATGAAAGAGGAACAGCTGGGAAAACCGGTGATTGCCGTAATTAATTCCTTTTCACAGTTTGTTCCCGGGCATACCCACCTGCATGAAATCGGTCAGTATGTAAAATCGCTGATTGAAAAAGAGGGGTGTTTTGCGGCTGAGTTTAACACCATAGCCATTGATGACGGGATAGCCATGGGTCATGACGGAATGTTGTACTCCCTTCCCTCACGGGATGTAATTGCCGACAGTGTGGAATATATGTGCAATGCTCATTGCGTGGACGCCATGGTGTGCATATCGAACTGCGACAAAATCACACCCGGCATGCTGATGGCAGCCATGCGTCTCAATATTCCCGCCTTGTTTGTATCGGGGGGACCGATGGAAGCCGGAGAGATTTCCGGGAAGTTTTACGATTTGATCGATACCATGGTGATGGCAGCCGATTCCGGCGTAACCGACGACGAGGTGGCTTTGGTGGAACAGAACGCCTGTCCCACCTGTGGGTCCTGCAGCGGTATGTTTACCGCCAATTCCATGAATTGTCTCACGGAAGCCATAGGCCTTTCCCTTCCCGGGAACGGGACCATCGTAGCCACTCATGTTAACCGGAAAAGACTTTTCGAAGAGGCTGCCCAGCGGATCGTGGAGGCGACTAAAGCGTACTATTACAACGGCGACGAATCGGTTCTTCCCCGGAGCATAGCCACTCAGGCGGCATTTTTCAATGCCATGAAACTGGACATAGCCATGGGCGGTTCCACCAATACCGTTTTGCATCTTCTGGCCGTTGCCCATGAAGCTGAGGTTGACTTCACCATGGAACATATCGACATGCTCTCCCGGATTACTCCCAACCTTTGCAAAGTAGCGCCCAGTTCCTCCTATCATGTGGAAGATGTTAATCGGGCAGGGGGTATCCTGGGGATAATGGCTGAACTGAATCGGGGAGGATTGCTGGATACTTCCGTATCGAGGATTGACGGGAGGACACTGGCACAGGCCATTGCCGAATTCGACATCACCCAGCCCGGCGCAACGGAAGATGCCCGGAGAAGATATGCTTCGGCCCCCGGGCGGAGGAGGAACCTGGTGCTGGGATCGCAGGAGAATTATTTTAAAGATGCCGATCTGGACCGTAAAAACGGATGTGTTCGGAGCATCGGCAACGCATACAACCAAGACGGAGGGCTTGCTGTTTTATTTGGTAATATAGCCCGCAGCGGCTGTATCATAAAAACCGCGGGAGTGGATCCTTCCCTCTACAAATTTATTGGCACTGCTAAGGTATTTGATTCCCAGGAAGAGGCCTGTAATGGGATTTTGGATGACAAGGTCCAGCCGGGAGATGTAGTGGTGATCCGGTATGAAGGTCCCAAAGGCGGTCCGGGTATGCAGGAAATGCTCTATCCCACCTCATACCTGAAGTCTATGAAACTGGACAAACAATGTGCGCTGCTCACCGACGGACGTTTTTCTGGTGGTACTTCCGGGCTCTCCGTGGGGCATGTCTCGCCTGAAGCGGCTGCCGGCGGGGAAATCGGACTGATCCGGGACGGCGATCTCATTGAGATGGATATCCTCAAGCGAAGTATCAACCTTCTGGTATCTGAGGAGGAACTGTTGAAAAGGAGAGAGGAAGAGGAGATGAAAGGGGATGAAGCATGGAAGCCCACACCCCGCGCCCGGAAGGTGTCACAGGCGCTGAAGGCATACGCCTCCATGGTTTCCTCAGCCGACCTCGGAGCCGTCCGGATCCTGAAATCCTGATCCCGTGCGGAACCAGGATTTTTTGAACAGGAGTGTGAACAGCAACCGACAACAGCAAAACTCGAAAAGAAATGAATGCTTTAAATAAGAAATCCGTTAGAATCACCGGATCGGAAGCAGTGATCCGTTCACTGATCGAAGAAGGAGTAGATACGATTTTCGGTTATCCGGGCGGAGCTATCATGCCCATCTATGATGCCCTTTATGATTATGACCGGAAGATCACCCATATTCTGACCCGTCATGAACAGGGAGCTGCCCATGCCGCCGAAGGGTATGCTAAAATTTCCGGAAAGGCGGGGGTCTGCTTTGCCACTTCCGGTCCGGGAGCTACCAACCTGGTCACCGGTATTGCCGATGCCATGATCGACTCGGTGCCGATGGTCTGTATCACCGGACAAGTGACTTCCCCCCTGCTGGGGACTGATGCCTTCCAGGAATCGGATATGATCAGCATCTCGATGCCTATTACCAAATGGAACTATCAGATAACCTGTCCGGATGAGATACCCTGGGTTTTTGCCCAGGCCTTTTTCATAGCCCAGACTGGCAGACCGGGTCCGGTACTGATCGACATTACCAAAGATGCCCAGTTCGGGGAACTCGATTTTGAATATAAGAAATGCAAAAAAATCAGAAGTTA
>CAYWTT010000610.1:0-2523 GCA_964461245.1 uncultured Prolixibacteraceae bacterium
CAAATACATCATCCAGAAAGCGCTTAAAAAAGCATTTGCACCTGAATTCCTGAACAGGATAGACGACGTTGTCATGTTCAATGCTTTGGAAAAAAACCATATACATCAGATAATTGACCTGGAGATTGCCGATCTTTATAAGAGGGTGGATGCATTACACTACAAGCTGGTGCTCTCTGAAGAAGCCAAGGATTTCATAGCCGATAAAGGTTATGATCCACAATTCGGAGCCCGTCCGTTGAAGAGAGCCATCCAAAAATACCTGGAGGATGAAATGGCTGAGATTATCATAAAAGCTTCCGTTTCAGAAGGTGATACCATTTCGGTGGAATTTGACCATACGGAAGGAAAACTGAATTACAGGATCATATCCTCAAAGGACCAGCCGGCTGAAACCGGTTCCGGTACCTGACGCATCACAGGTATTTCAGGATCATCAGGCTGAGGTCGTCATTCAGGGTAGCTTTTCCGCCAAAATCATCTACGCTTTTCATGATCAGAGCCGAAATCTCATCGGGATTCAGTCCTTTCATCTGATGGAACAGACTATATAAACTGTCCGTTCCAAAGAACTCCCCTGATTCATTGATCCGTTCCGTGATGCCATCAGTGTAAAGAATGACGGAATCACCATGCCCGAGTGTGATACTGGAATCTAAATAATCCCGGTCGGGATACAATCCCAGAGGGAGCCCGTGCTGACCGCTTAGTTCAGTCATGCTTCCCCTGGCCGGGTGCAGAAAGGCGGGTGTGTGTCCTGCATTGCAATAACTCATGGTCATCTTTTGCAAATCAATTATTCCCAGAAACAATGTGAGAAAAAACTGATTCGAGTTATTTATGCAGAGTTGTTTATTGACTTTGCTTACCACATCCTTTGCATTGTGAGATGCGGAACTGCTTCTGATATAGGTATGGGCAATTCCCATGAAAAGGGCGGCCGGGATCCCTCCGCCTGACACATCTCCTATGGCTATCAGTAACTTGTGATCGTCGATCATGAAAAAGTCATACAGGTCGCCGCTGATGAAGTGGGCTGGCCTGAAAACCGTATGAATGGATAAAGTTCCGTTCAGCAGACTGTAATTGCCCGCCGGTGGTATGATGCTCTGCTGTATTTCAGAAGCCAGGGCGAGATCTGACAGGAATTTGGAACTCCTTTGATTGGCTTCTGCTTCCGACTTCCGGTATTTTTCGTACCTCTCCTGAAGCCTGACCAGGCTTTCCCTGATAGCCCTCGTCTCATTAAGGGTATTGATAGTGTGGTCGGGGGAATCATGGATGAATCCGTGCAACTCCTTTGAAACCATTGAAAGAGGCAGCATCACCTTTCTTGCAATGGAAAAAACCAACCAGAAGATGGCTGCCGCTGTGAGGAAGGCAATGATGATCAACCGGGAGGTAAGTCTGAACAATTCCCTGTGAAGTTCTGAAAAGGGCACAGTGGAAACCAGCAGCCAGTTGTTTTCCGGTATCAGGGCAGAAACAGACCATGACCTGACACGGTTCAGGGCAGGCGGATAGACTTCTATCGGACCGGATTCAGCTTTCATAAATCTGGCCAGCTTGGAGGAATCCCTTACAAATTGATTGGCATAAGCAGATTTAATGTTCAACTGAAGCACGTATTCTTCTAAAGGATAGGTCATATAAACCCCCTTGGGGGAAACCAGAAATGCGTATCCGCTTTCAGAAATCCTGGTGTTGTTGATCAGTTTCTGAAAAGCAGCAAGTAAAATCTCGCACCTGACATATCCGGATGTGCTGATCTTCCCTTCCTGATTCATTTTCCGGATCGGATAATTATAAATGGTGATATTGGCATTTCTTTTTGCACAATGAAACGGTTCAGACCAACCAGGTTCATCCATTGCAGGTAAATACCCGGCCAAGGTATCTTCTGAGATGCAGGAATCATCTGATTTGCCATTTTTGTCAAAAATAATCCTGTTCCCCGACCGGTATGCTATAAATACCGAGTCCTGGGGAACCGGATTGGTTTTACACAGCTTGACTTCCACAGATTGCAAATGTTCGTTTTCATTCAGAATTCCGGTAAGGAGTTGATTCATTTCCCCGGACAGATGGTAAAACTCACTATGCCGGGCTATATCTGATGCGATTGCCTGTGTAAAAATGATTTTATCATAGACATTCCGGTAAATGTCAGAGCTTAAAAGGATTGCCCTGTTTTCATCATTTTTTTTGGAAAAGGAGATATAATATTCCAGGATCCCGAAAACATAAATGAAAAAAACGAGCAAAACCGCTCCTGAAATATAGAATCCCAACCTGAATGCCAACGGCTTATTAGACATTGAAACATAAATTTTAAGCAAATCAATTTACAAATAAATCATGAAATTCCAACAACCATGGTTGCTTTTTTATTATTATAAATATCTGGGATTTAATTTATTAAATAAACAGGTGGAAGAGATTAACAGAATTTATTATATATTAGAATACTTAGTACATGACAAAAAATATATAACTATTTGATTGTTAGTAACTTACATGTAA
>CAYWTT010000611.1:0-2517 GCA_964461245.1 uncultured Prolixibacteraceae bacterium
ACTGCCCAGTAATATCAAGGAATTCATGAAACATATTATTTTAAAAGAATGGGAATGGTAAAATTAGAAAATTCAATAATTGACCCAACAGGGATATTTTTATACTCCACTTGATTTAAGTAAGTTTAATAACATTTCATGTCTTTCATTGGATAATCCCTTTTTTTTGTAAGCAATTGCCAATGTTCTTAATCCAAGTTCCCGGTATAAAGGACCAATTTCCGGACAGTGATTATCCAGATCGTAAAGGTGTCTCCTGACAGTGTGGATATCTCCACGCGAAATTGGTCCCGTTAATGCAGAACCGGTTCCTGATTGGTCAATATTCAGTAAAGTAGCCTCAATGAGTGGCCGTAAAGCAAGCCAGGCTTTTTGGGGTTCTATTCCTGAAAGGGATGCTGTTTCAATTGCTGCATCCAAAAGAGCGGTTACGTAATTACAGGCAATAACGGCAGAAGCATGATAAAGGGATTTCAAATCTCCATCTATTTTTTCAGCCTTCATCCCAATTTTTCGGGAAAAATATTTCATGAACGTTATGGCTACATTATCTCCCTCATAAAAACAATAGGTGCCGGGGAGTGTTTGCAAGGCCGAAGGTATATTGGGGAAGGTCTGCAAGGGATGCATTGAACCCAGACGACAGTTGCTTTTTTCACGTGCGGATATTAATTCATTCCTACTTAAAGCTCCTGAGCAATGAATTACCACAGAACCATTTCTGAAGCCTTTTTTATCGGCTATCATTTCGCAAACGGTTTTGATAGCATCATCTGCCACACTAATAACCACATAGTCGGCTAATGAAGCGGCTTCGACTATGTTTGTTGATATTACCTCAGGATCAATCTGGGCAGCTGCAATCCTGGCTTTTTCAAGATTTCTGCCTCCCACGGCTATTACACGCCCTCCATTTTGAGCATAGAGAATCCCAAGTGAAGTCCCAACCTTTCCAGGTCCAATGATCGCAATACTATAGGGGTCTTTAATCCTGTTCATGTTTTTGTTTTTCACCAGTATAGTTCGTGTGGGCGATGATTTCAGGGTTGGTTAAAGGGCGGATTTGATTGTAGTAATCAAAAAAGTCGCGGATAATGGTGTTCGAAAAACCGCAGGGGGCATTAAACAACGCGCAGATTCCAATGCCGGCTTCGCGGTCGAAAGCTATTTCAGCGCGGTAGTTGTTGACATAGCCACCATGATAGATGTATCTCCGTCCGTCATAGTCGATCACCCGCCAGCCCATGGCATACCAGGTATCTTCTGTGCCTGTGCTCCTTCTGAAAATCCTCACTTCGTTTTTTGTATTGATGACCGGCTCAAAAATCGGATCGAGCGACTCTTTTTTAACCACTCGGGGATAGTGTCCCATCAGCAGCTTAAGCCAGATACCCATATCGGAAATGGAAGCATTCACTCCGCCCGACGAAACAGAGTTGTAATATTTGGCGGTAATAGGTGTTCCCTTGAATTTTGTAGCGGAAACAGGAACATGCGGAAAAGCTTTGTCAGCCCGTCCGGTTATTCCTTCGTACGAACAGGAAGCATCGTCCATGCCTGCTTTGCGGAATATCTGCCCATTGAGGATATCGGGGTATTCCATACCGGTGGTTTTTTTAATTACCTTTTCTATCAGCGAATATGCTGCATTCTGGTAAGCGAATACCTCGCCTTCTTTTCCGGCCAGCGGCACTGTATTCAACTGGGCTTCTATCGAATCGATAGACCAGCCCCGCTCAATCAGGGTGGTATAAGAGTGGCGCAACAAACCAGTGGTGTGTGACAGAATATTGCGGACGGTAATTCGTTCGGTCTGTTCCTGTGAACTTAGCTTTAATTCGGGAAGGTAAGCGGTCAGTTTGTCGTCGAACGAAAAGTACCCTTTCTTCACCAGCATGGCCGATACCACCGCAGCAAATCCCTTGGAAACACTTCCGAGCCTGAAGGTGGTATGGATGTCGACTGAATCGTTACCCCCTGCCAATTTAACGCCGTATCCGCGCATAAAAACCAGTGAGGTATCCTTGATGATTACCACGGCTGCTCCCGGACTTCCGCAACTGTCGAACTTGTTCTCAATTTCCTCCTCAAAAGGAAGAAAGTCGGCTTGTAATCTGATCAGGGTTGAATCGACAGCAGGTTTACCAAGGTTGAAAACTGTACAAGAGGGTGGGGTAGCCCATATATATAAAGCCAATGAAAGAATCAGTAAAGAGGGCAGGGTTATCCATACTTTCTTGTTTCCGGTCATTTATCTATCTCCAATCAGGAGTGCAAAACTAAAAAACTTCCGATAAAAATTCACGGATTCTAGAAATTGAACCAGGACCGGATTAGGCAGGAAATAATCTTTTACCTGCACGAAAAGTCTGTTTTGAAACGGATTGGAAGCTTTATCGGATATGTTTCGGGTTGTTGCGGATATAAAAAAAGGATTGCCTGTTTTCAGGACAATCCTTTTGATTTGATTTACTTAGATCTTTTTCCCGATATAAAACACATAACCGTAATACTCTT
>CAYWTT010000612.1:0-2494 GCA_964461245.1 uncultured Prolixibacteraceae bacterium
GGAAGGGGAAAAGAAGGCGGAAAAAGCCACCAAACACGGGTTACCGAGCCTGGGGATCATGGGCATCCAGAATGTGGGAAACAAGGCACACACCCTGCCTCAGGATCTCCAGCTGGTGGTCCAGAAATGCCAGGTTAAACAGGTGGTTTTTATGCTTGATTCAGATTGGGATGATCTGTCGGATAAACTGAAACCGGGAGACCAGGCTGATCAGCGGCCCCGGTCATTCTTTTATGCCGTCCGTAACTTCAAGGAATACATGCGGACCCTTGTAAACCTGGGGATATCGGTTGAGATCTGGTTTGGGTATGTGCGCAAAACCCCAACCGGGGCAAAGGGCATTGATGACCTGCTGGTCATGGAGCTTACAGGCCGGGAAGCGGAGCTCCGTGCGGATATCGAAACAGCGATGCATCACAAGGATGGAGCAGGCAACTGGGTGCAAATGCACAAAATCACCATGATGGCTGATAACCAGATTGCGGATCTGTGGCTGCTGAATGATGCTGAATCTTTTGCCCGCCGGCACCGGGAGAAACTGGTCCCGCTCTCTGAATTCAGGATAGGAAAGTTGAAACGGCGTTTTGATGAGAATGGAAAGCTGCAGCTGGCCCAGCCCCTTCTTCCATCCGAGCAGTACTGGATCGAGATACATAAAACCACACAGGGAGGAGACGAGAAAACCGAACTTCAGTTTGACTATGCCAACTGCTTCAACTTTCTGAGAAACCATGGATTTGGACGTTGCCGCA
Source organism: uncultured Prolixibacteraceae bacterium (assembly GCA_964461245.1). Lineage (GTDB taxonomy): Bacteria > Bacteroidota > Bacteroidia > Bacteroidales > Prolixibacteraceae > UBA1413. The sequence goes on from CAYWTT010000612.1 coordinate 753, forward strand.
TGAAATCGGGGCAATGGGACTTTGTAAGGATCGAAAACCGGGTGGTGAGCAAGGTGGACAATTACGATATAAAGGATTATGTCACGGAATATACCAAGGAGATTCACCGCAAGGATGTATTGAACATGCTTTACCGGGGAGGTCCGCAGTACCTGGGACATGAAAAGCTTTCCAACCTGGATTTTGTGATCCTTAGCATCGAAAAGGCTGCGCGCGACAGCCAGTGTCTTTTTTTCAGGGACGTGATCTGGAAAATCGATGCCGACGGGATCCATGAACTTTCCTATACCGAATTCAGCAACCACATCTGGGAAGACAAGGTTATCAGTGCCAAGGTGGATCAGCCGAAGGTTCTGATCCAGGTGCAGGTGATGAACGATGAATTCCGGAAAAAGGTCATGAACGCTGATTTCCGGAATGTCCCCGACGGGGAATTTTTCTATGATCTGACTCCGGAAGGAGAGAAGTGCCATTTTCTCCGGTTCCTGGAAAATGCAAGCAACTTTAAGTGGAGGAAACAGAAAAAGCTGGAGAATCCGGCTGGAGAGGTTGCTGCGGAAGACCAGATCACGGTGGATGAAATGCTGCATGACAGCCGCCATTTCATCAATAAACTGACGGCAATCGGCTACCTGCTGCATGATTACAAGAATGATTCCGAGCTCAAAGCCGTTATCGGCATGGATGCCAAGGTCAGCGAAGTGGGGACCTCCAATGGCCGCACCGGCAAATCGCTGGTGGGGAAAGCCCTGGAATATGTGATTCCCCAGGTCTATATCCCTGCCAAATCGAAAAAGATAACGGAGGATAATTTTCTTTTTGGGGAGGTAACCGAGAAACACAAGAACATCTTCCTGGATGATACCCGCGCCAACATCGATTTTGAATTCTTTTTCCCGCTTATCACAGGCAAACTGAAAGTCAATCCCAAGGGGGCGCAGCCTTTTACGCTGGAGCAGGAGGACACTCCCAAGCTTTACATCACGACCAACCATGCGATAAACGGGGAGGGGGCCAGTTTCAAGGACCGCCAGAGCTTTATGGCATTTTCGGATTATTACAATGATCTGCATAAACCGGTGGATGACTTCGGGATCAACTTCTTCAGCGAATGGGATAACCATCAGTGGAACCTCTTCTATAACCTGATGGCTACCTGCCTGGTACTGTACTTCCGGTCCCTGCGGGAAGGATGGGCCGGTAACAATTGCGGAATTGTGGAGCCTCCGATGGATAATATCACACGCCGCCATTTAAGACAGATGATTGGCGAGGATTTCCTGCAGTGGGCCGATTCGGCATTTATCACTAATAAGGAGGGCGTTCCTTCCCCGGGATCCAAATTAAACACCCAATGTGTGCGGAAGGAGCTTTGCGATGATTTCATGGAGCAGTATCCCCATGCAAGAAAGTACGTGACCAGTACCAGCTTCGGGAAGCGGATGCGCCTTTATTGCCAGTACCGGGGATTCCATTTTAATCCCCATAAACCCAACGAGGAAGGCGTTGACTTTTACTCCTGGATAAAATACAATCCGGAAGGTGCTTTCGAGGGAGATACGGATAAAAGCTGCGGAAAAGAGTACTGGACCATTGCCACGCGCAACTGGCCGGAGCCCTAAAACACGGATCCGGTTAGTTAAGATTCTGGGATATAGCTATATATATTCTTTTTTTATTTTTTAATTTTTTTAAAAATGTGACTATTATAAAACAGGGAAGGAATTTTGTGCTTTTGTGCG
>CAYWTT010000613.1:0-2485 GCA_964461245.1 uncultured Prolixibacteraceae bacterium
GTTGCTGAGTTTTTTTAGTTGAGAGGTGGCCCATTTTTTTTCATATCCGGAAGATTGTTTTTCCTTTTTCTCCAGATCCTCCTTCGCCAAAGGGGCACTAAACTGCAGATCTGTTTCTGCGTATGCGGTAATCAGGTGAGGTTCCAGCTGGCGCATCTCTTCCCCCAATACTCTTTCCACTGCTGCTGCCAGTTCTTTGCCGTATTGTGCAGCCAAAGGGATTGTTTTTCTGGGAAGCGGATTCTGGTCGGCCCCACCTCCCTGGAAAAAAAGGGCCGTAACCCCTTTAAACTCCTTCTCCAGTTCCAATTGAGCGTAACCGGGATAATCACCCGACCATTCATACCCGTTCAGGGTTGTGGCATGACAGGCATAACCAAAGACAATAGCCATGGTTCGTCCATTTGTGTCGGCAACCTTTAATACCGGTACAGCATAATCATTAGGTCCTTTGAGTTCATGAAGTGAAGCTATCTCAGCCTCCCTGTTGTTTCGCCGGTTAACCTGAAACCTGACGACTCCATTTCCTGAAAATATCGTGACCGGTTGTACATTTCTGCGGGAACGCACACCCAGATCAATCAGTTTTTCAACCAGCCCTGTGGTATAACGGTCTATTTTTTGCCTTTCCAGTTCATCCAGCGGATATATATTGGCCAGGGCATCAGTGACAACCGGGCCTGAATGGGTATGTGAACTATTCAGGATGATATCTGCGCGGGACAAACCCAGTTTTTCCTGTAGTCCATCCCTGATCCTGTCAGACACAGTTTTGGAATAACAGGCCAGATCCGCCGTGATCAGGATGGCCTGATGTCCGTCGGCATCTTCCAAAAACAGGGCTTTAGCCCACAAATCGTGTAATTTACCGCTGGCTGGTTTTGTACGCGAAGCATAACCGGCCATCCAAACCGGTTCTTCAGGAGTGATGACCACCCGGGCTACACCGGCTCTCCATCCTTGTGCCGGTTTGACCACCGTGCCGGCGAATGAGTTTACCCCACACAGTAAGAAAGAAATAATAAATAACAGTGTCCGCTTCATGGTTGGTTTACACCTTTCATTTTTTCAAGTAAGAAAACATTTTCATTTTTTGGCCTTTTTCATCTCACATCCGGATTTTTGTCCTGTAACAGCTTTCGCAGTGCCGAAAGGAGAACCGCTTCTGCCGCGCCCGTGACTGGGCTGACGCTGATTTCGTATCCCCCCAGGAGGTATGCATCCCGGGTGCCGATATAGGAAGGGCCATAATCGCCATAGGCAGCCATGGCTACCACCAGGTCGGGGCGCATGGCTTTGGCAGCCAGCTGATATTCGACGAACAACTCTCCGGGCATGAACAAAATCCGGGCCTTTCCCAGGCTTAAACAAGCCAGGTCGATTGTTTTTCCGGCCTGCAGCCGTTTCAGCCATGCCAGTTTACTGGCGTTGTTGGTGATGAACCTGAAGTTTCCCCTTTTTACCCGGTCGCCCAGATGAGCAAGTGTATCGCAGGGAGGCAAACTGACAGGAACGGTTTCCCACTTGACCTCCATGGGTGTAACCGGCATCTTTTCGCTCGATTCCCAGGCATGTTGCATACCGCTGGCGAGACGTCGGGCCAGGATTTCACGGTTTTCATGAGATCCGTCGTTGTATTTGCCAGCCGCGATGTTTCCCCCTGCACCATTAAAGTGGATATGAAGGGCGTCGGGTACTTCCAGTTGCCTGAAAAACCGGGCAAGCCCCGGGAAATCAGGATTGGCCACCTTGGTCAGGTAATAACTCTGGGGGTGAACTGCATAAAAGCTTAGCACCGCCAGCGGCTTTTCCTGGTTCCAGAAACTGATCACCGTTACCAGGGAGTCTATCAGTCCTTCAGGTTGGGCCCGCAAGGCCGAATCTCTGCAAGATGAGGCCCTCATCACCCCTACCTTTCCCTGTTCATTGAGAATTCTTCTGTTGGAAGCCACCTCTCTTACAGGAGCCATTCCTGTTGCAATATGGGTGACAGGCTGTGGCTTCTCCAAAGACTGTCTTACAGCCTGTTGCAAATCCACCATTAACTTTCTGGCAAAACTGCCTTCAAAGGCAGCGGGATCCATCCCGTTTTCCACCAAGAGTTTTTCAGCCCCGAAGTCACAGATGGGGGCATCATGCTGATGCAAAGTATGCACGGCCACCCGCGCTGGAGTTGTGTTCGCTGCTTCAGCCAGGGCCTCTTTGAAGGCATCCTGACTTTCATTGGCTATCCCGATCCAGTCGATGGCACACAACACAACCGGTTCACCCGATCCGGTGATCACTATTCCTTTGGCCCGGAGCCCAAGGTCCCATTTGTTCATCAGGGTATCGTATGCCATCAGGCTTCCTGCCGGAGGGGTCGCATCCATGTCAAATACGGAAATCCGCAGGGATGCTAGGGAATCATGGTGATCAACAGCACTATTCTCCTTTGGAACTTCGGAATAGGTGCGGAATGATGACAACAGGCAGGAAAACAAGA
>CAYWTT010000614.1:0-2472 GCA_964461245.1 uncultured Prolixibacteraceae bacterium
AGGCCCCCTTGATTGTCTATCCCTATGAAAGGGGGGTAGAGGATGAGCCCCCCGATTGCGGAACGGGCATCACTGCTTAGGCCCTTGGGGCAGCCTTAGCAAGGGGGATTGCAAAAGGTTTTTCCCAGTAAAAGCCAAAGGGGGTGACCTGTGTGTCTCCTTTGAAAAAACCGCTCGGGGGTTTACCGACATTTGGCTGAAAGGACCGGCAGTAAGGGTGTTCAGGGGAGAATTCACCTTATAAATATCACCATTTTAAATTCTGTAATCGACCGATGTATCTCAAAATCGCCCTGCTTCTTTCAGTAGCTATGCAAATTGCCACTGCCATGATAGCAGTGGGATTGATCAAGAAAACCAAATTCAATATTTCGTGGATCCTGATCTCTGCTGCATTGCTGATGATGGCAGTAAGGCTGCTTTATGAACTTCCCCAGGTGGTGGACGGTGTCATTGTGGATAGCCCTTTCGGATTGGCAATTAGCTGGATGGGCGTGCTGATCTCCCTTTGTTTGCTGATCGGCATTGCTTTCATCAATAAGATTTTCAACAAGATCAGGGAGGCAGATAACCTTCGCAACGAGCTAGATAAAAAAGTGCTTGAAGCAATCATCAAAACCGAGGAGACAGAAAGAAAGAGAGTGGCCAAAGAACTTCATGACGGATTGGGCCCTCTGATTTCCAACCTGAAAATGTCGATATCAGCCATTTCATTGCCTGAAGAGAGTGAACAAAATGATTTGCTGCGAAACATGAAACAGGTGGTGAATGAATCCATCTCAGCCATCCGTGAAATATCCAACAACCTGAGCCCGCACGTGTTGGAGAGTTTCGGTCTTTTAAGCGCCATCAAGGCTTTCACAGGCAAAATTGCCGAAAGCAAAATCATCTCTCTGGAAATTGAGGGGAATATAGAAAACAAACGGTTTCACCCGACCATTGAAATATCTTTGTACCGCGTGATCTGTGAATTGATTAACAACACATTGCATCATTCCGGTGCCAGTTCCATTTTCCTGCGGCTCGTGGAAGCAGGCGGATACATTTTTATCACATACCGCGACAACGGGAAAGGACTTCCGAACGGGGTCGGTCTTTCAGGACATCCAGGAATGGGATTTGCCAATATTGAATCACGTTTGAAAGCCGTGGACGGAAAGATTGAACTGAATCCATCTGAATACCGGGGATTTTCCGTTTCGATCAACTGCCCTGTCCATATATCATCCAAAGAGTAATCAGACCGTCAAGGATGTAAACAAATGGGAATAATCAAAATTGCCGTTGTCGACGATCACAAGCTTTTCAGAGAAGGATTGGCATCCCTTCTGAATAAAAGCAACAACCATTTCAGGGTTATCTGGGAAGCAAGCAACGGATCGGAGTTTCTGGAAAAAATCAAAAATGACTTTCCGGATGTGGTACTCATGGATATTTCCATGCCGGGAATGGATGGCATTGAAGCTACCACCGAAGCGCTGGCACTTTACCCCGATATCAGGATTATTGCACTTTCCATGTATGGTGAAAGGGAATATTATCTGAAAATGATCCAGGCTGGTGTGAAAGGTTTTTTACCCAAAGACTCGGATATTGATGAGGTGGCACAGGTGATCAGAAAAGTGAACGAAGGAGAAAACTGTTTCTCCCAGGAAATGCTCTATTCCCTGGTGACCCAGCGACCGGTCATTAAGGATGAGGTGCTTTCAGAAAGGGAAATACAAATCGTCGAGCTGATATGTTACGGACTGTCGGCGGCCGAAATCGCCGGAAAACTCTTCCTGAGCAAACGAACCGTGGAAAAACACAGGGCTAATATCCTCGGTAAAACGAACTGCAAGAATACAGCCCAACTGGTAGCCTGGGCCATGAAGAACAATTTCGTCAGATAACCACTCTCCTTATTCTGACCCTTAAAGTGAAGATTCAGGCAGTAAAAACCACCATTTACTTGAAAAAGACCTCCGTTCACCGGTAATCTTTTTTAAAAGAAGCCGTGGTGCTGTAATTTTACCAGAAAATTGAAAATTAAGCCATGAAAACCGTACTTCTTTTTTCTTCTTTTTTTTACCTGCTTGGATTGAAAATGGGAAATACGATTGAAGTCCTTAAGAGAGTCGTCGTTCCAGTGAAAACGATTATTTCGGCACCGGCAACCAAACCAGAGCGTTCAGAAAAAACGTATTACTTTAAATCTGAAGGAACATCGAAATCAAAAAAGGTTGAAAAAAAGGAAGATGCTGCATCTACATCTGCAGTTCCACAGACGAAAACAGGAAATTCAGTGCAGCATTCTGCCAAAGGCGGTGTTTAACCGTGCGCCTTCTAATGGTCTGAAAAGTCGGGAATTCAATCTGCTGAGCTGGGATGAATTCCTGACTGCCTTTTGATCTGTCCTTGAAATGCCGGTGATCAGGGTTTTCTAAAAAGCTCCGATTCAAGGAGCGGCCATTCCAGGTTCAAATCTTTGAG
>CAYWTT010000615.1:0-2471 GCA_964461245.1 uncultured Prolixibacteraceae bacterium
TGGAAAGTTCTGTCATAGGGTTCACCATTGGCAAGCCGGAGAGCAATTTCAGCGGCTGTACTGGCCATCTTTTGCAAAGGTTTGTAAATGGTACAGGTTTGGTTCCCTTTGACGATTTCCTGAAGATTCTTCAGGTCGGCATCCATACCTGCAACCAGCACTTTCCCTGCCAGATTATTCTCTGTCAGTGCCTTTATCGACCCCAAGGCAATGGCATCATTCCCGGCGATAATCGCATCGATCTTGTTTCCCGTTTTATTTAGCACCTCAAGGGTTTGATTATATCCTTCGTCTTCTCCCCATTGCTCCGTGAACCCATTGGATACCATTTTGATATCTCCTTTTTCAATCAGGGGAGAAAGAATGTTCATCTGACCCAGGTAAAGAAATTGGCTGTTGTGGTCACTACGGGCACCTCCTATAAGGACATAATTCCCGACAGGTTTGATTTTGGTCAGGTAGTCAGCCTGCAATTCCCCGATCTCCACATTATCGGTCGACACATAATAATCAAGTTTACAATTAAGAATCAACCTGTCATATGAAATAACCTTCGCATCGTTTGCATGGGCCTCTTCCACGATTTTAGCTGCTGCAAACTGATCCACAGGCACAACCACCAAAACTTTTATACCTTCAGAAAGCATTTGCTGTGCCTGCTTCAACTGTGTGTCGGCATTATTGCCGGCATCCAAAACAGTAACGGTTCCGCCGAGTTCCTCCACTTTATTGACAAAGAAATCCCGGTCATTTTCCCAACGTTCCTTATCAAAGGCATGCAGCAGAAATCCGATTTTTACCGGTTCTTTTTTCTGACATCCTGAAACGGAAAAAACGAAGAGAAGTAAGGTTAGCAATCTGACAACATACTTCATAATTGAAAGAGATTTAATTCTTTTTCAATGTACGAAAATTTTGTCAAACTTGTTTAACAATTTGATGTTAAACTGACGACAGGTGCTTATTTAATAGGGATTTTTCAAAAGGTGAGTATCTCGGTATACAATCGCTGCACGGGCAATCCCACCACATTGTAATAAGATCCTTCCACGCGGCTGATACCGATCATTCCGATCCACTCCTGAATTCCATATGCACCTGCCTTATCGTAAGGATGATAATGGGAAATATAATAATCGATCTCTTCCGTAGTCAACTCCTTGAACTGGACATGAGTGATCACATGAAAGCATTTCTCCTTTTTCTTGCTTTTCAGACAGACCCCCGTGACAACCTGGTGGGTGTTTCCACTCAGCTTTTTTAGCATCATTCGGGCGTCATCCGCATTCACGGGCTTGCCCAGAACCTCCCTTTGCAACCAGACAATCGTATCGGCAGCAATAAGCAGGTCGTTGGATTGTAACTGTCCCTCAAAAGTGCCGGCTTTCCGGCGGGCAAGATAAACCGGGATTTCCAGCATACCCAGGGAATCGGGGTATTCTTCAGGAGTTTCGATGGTTTTAACGGTAAAAGGAATCCCCAATCCGGATAACAGCTCAATTCTCCTTGGCGATCGGGAGGCCAGAATATAGTTATAGGGCGGAAACCAGTTCACAATATCCGATATTAATTATTTACCATTCAAATCACACCATTTGTCCTGTGAACGCATCACCTGTTCAATCACATCCCTGACACAGCCTTTCCCTCCATTCCGATCGGAAACATACCTTGATGCCGCTTTAATTTCCGGAACCGCATCTGCCGGACAGGTGGCAATTCCCACCCGCTTCATTACCGGATAATCGGGAATATCATCCCCCATGTACAATATCTCCTCTTCTGCAATTCCGGTTTCGGAAATGAAATGATCCAGGCAGACCGCCTTGTCAGCCGCGTTTTCATAAAAATATCGGATACCGACGTGATGACAACGGAGCTTTACCCTTTCCTGATTGGCACCGGTTATGATACCCACGACAAATCCTGCGGCAATTGCACTCCGGATGGCAAAACCATCCTTGACATTACCTGTCCTGACCGGTTCTCCGGTTTCATCCAAAGGTGTGGTATCATCCGATAAGACTCCATCCACATCAAAGAGAAAAGCTTTTATCAGTTTTAAGTCATCCTTAAAAAAAGACATACCTCCATTTTGGCAGGAAAGATAAAAATTGTATTCTAATAATATCAAAATGAAAGCCCATTATTTATGATCGTGGATCAAAAGTAACGGGCTTTTAAATTTACCAGACTCTCACCGCTATTTTAGCGCCTTTTCATATCGTTCAAGCACTTTTTCCCAGTTTACCACGTTCCAGAAATTCTCCACATATTCAGCCCTCCTGTTTTGGTATTTCAGATAGTAAGCATGTTCCCACACATCCAACGCCAGCAGTGGCGTCCCCTGTTTATCAACCACATCCATCAGGGGATTGTCCTGGTTGGCAGTGGAGGTAACAAACAATTTCCCGTCGGATCCAAGGGCAAGCCAGGCCCATCCACTTCCGAAACGGGTCTTGGCAGCTGTT
>CAYWTT010000616.1:0-2453 GCA_964461245.1 uncultured Prolixibacteraceae bacterium
GGCCAATCCATCGCACTAGGTACCTGTTCGGCTTTTGGCACCCTCATCCCAGCCCTGATGGTTGGAACCAACCTGTTTGAAGGGGAGGGCCTGATTTTGTTGCTTGCCGTTTCCATCGCCCTGGCCGGTATTGCCACCATAGGTTATGCCGGAAGCCTTCGGGCAAAAAATATGACGGAGGAACAAAAGCGTGCTGCCATTAAGGATTTTGCACTGGGGAAAGGTCTTTTTGTGGCTCTGTTGGCCGGCGTGATGAGCGCATGTTTCAGCCTCGGACTGGAAGCCGGAAAACCCATCGCCGATGCAGCCACCGCCATGGGAGCTCAGAAACTGTTTGTGACTCTGCCTGCCACTTTGATGGTAACCCTGGGTGGTTTTCTTACCAATGCGGTATATTGTATCTTCCAGAATATCAAAAATAAAACCACGAAAGATTATTATTCTGTTTCCGGTAAGATTTTACTGAACAACCTCCTTTTCTGCTGCCTCGCAGGAGCGCTCTGGTACTCCCAGTTCTTCGGGCTTGGCATAGGAAGAAGTTTCTTTACCGAAGGAAGCATCATCATGGTCTTCTCCTGGAGTATCCTGATGTCGCTGAATGTAACCTTCAGCAATGTATGGGGCCTGATCCTGAAAGAATGGAAGGGAGTGAGCCGCACAACCCTGGCTGTGCTGATCATCGGACTCATCATCCTGATTTTCTCTACGTTTGTGATTAATTTTTAACATCCATATCTTATGAAACGTTTTGGTTTTAAAATGAAAATGAAACCCGGTTGCCGTGAAGAATATATCAGACGGCATAATGAAATATGGCCCGAACTGGCCGAATATATCAAGAAGGGAGGCGTTTCCGATTATTCCATTTTCCTCGATGAAGAAACCAATATTCTCTTTGCGGTTCAAAAAGTGAGCGGAGAGCAGTCGTCACAGGATATGGGAATCAGTCCTGTTGTTGCCAGATGGTGGGATTACATGAAAGACATCATGGAAACCAATCCTGATAACTCTCCGGTGACCATTCCGCTTGAAGAGGTATTTTACATGGAATAGAGGAAGATTTGGTCATGGCACCCTCATGAAAGGGGATACCTGACCGGGTTTATTAGGCCTGACGCAAATTGCCGATGGGATAAAAAACGCAAGAAGAAATAATTTATGAACAATAAAACTCTAAAGGAAATGAACAAAGATCTGATTGTAAAAGCTTATGAATTGGCCAGGCAAGACTATGCCGAGCTGGGAATCGATACGGATGCTGCATTGAAAAAACTCGATGAGGTGATAATCAGCCTACACTGTTGGCAGACCGATGATGTGGGAGGTTTTGAAACACCGGATGCTGAACTTGGAGGAGGCGGGATCCAGGTAACCGGTAATTATCCGGGAAAAGCAAGAAATATTGCAGAAATGAAAGCCGATATAGAGAAGGTGATGTCATTGTTGCCGGGTAAACAACGACTGAGTCTGCATGCCATTTATGGCGACTTCGGCGGTGAATTCGTTGATCGAGACCAGATTGAAGTGAAACATTTCCAGTCATGGATCGATTGGGCTAAAGCAAAGGGAATCGGATTGGATTTCAATTGCACCTGTTTTTCACATCCGAAGGCGGACGATGGATTTACCCTTGCCTCCAAGAATGAAGAGAACCGGAAATTCTGGATCGAACACACCAAAAGATGTCGCCGTATCGGGGCCGAAATGGGGAAACAGTTGAACACTCCCTGTGTCCATAATCTATGGATCCCTGACGGATCAAAGGACACTCCCGTCGACAGGTTTGGTTACCGGGCTCTTTTAAAAGACTCACTCGATCAGATCTTCAGCGAAGAATTTCCGGCTGAATACCTGAAGGATGCGGTGGAAAGCAAGCTTTTCGGTATCGGCTCTGAGGCGATGGTAGTGGGATCACATGATTTTTATCTCTGTTATGCCGCACAGAATAACAAGCTGATCACCCTGGATAATGGTCATTTCCACCCGACAGAACAGGTGGGTGACAAAATTTCGGCCGTGCTGCAGTTTGTACCTGAGTTATTGCTGCATGTTACCCGGGGAGTGCGTTGGGACAGTGACCATGTGGTTATCCTGAATGACGAGATACAGATGATTGCCAGTGAAATTGTCAGGGCTAAAGCCCTCGACAGGGTAAATATAGGCCTTGACTATTTTGACGGAAGTCTGAACCGCATCGGTGCGTACGTGGTGGGCACCCGGGCTGCGCAGCAAGCCTTTTTGTCAGCCATGCTCGAACCGACCGGTATGATCAAGGTGTGGGAAGAAGCCGGAAAGAACTTTGAACGGCTGGCAATCCTTGAACTGATGAAATCAAAACCGATGGGTGCCGTGTGGAATTACTACTGTTTGCAGAGTAATGTGCCTGTCGGTATGGATTATATCACCGAGATTCAGAAATACGAGGAAGAAGTATTAAACAAAAGATAACCATG
>CAYWTT010000617.1:0-2452 GCA_964461245.1 uncultured Prolixibacteraceae bacterium
GGCGAGAAAACCGAACAGCGGCGCAACTACCAGCTTGCCTACTGCATTGCCGGACGTGACGACTGCGCGCGACCACCCGTATGCTTCCGTCACGAAATCGTAAAAGAAAGGTAATCCGTATAACGCAAAACCTACAATGGCAAACAAAGCCATAAATGCGGTGATAAGGATGTAAGTTTGTGAACTTCTAGATGCTTCAGATAAATCTTCTGGATTTTTCATTTTGATTTTACTCATTGTAAAACTTTTACTTCCGGATGATTCTAGGTTTAGGTTTTACCACCGAAATAGTTATTTCATCAAATATTTTGGTAGCAGTTGTAATGCCCAGCAATGGCTGAATTACATTACCATCTGCGACTCCCACTACAGTCATTCCAACAACGGTGGGTACAACTTTCTGTCCTTCCATAGCCTTTATTTCGGCCCGGTACAATATTGCCGGCTGACCTGAAAAGAACTTATCTGTCTCGCTATCTTCGTTATTACTTGCCTTGTAAAAGTCGTTATAATCGGCTGCAAGGTTCACCTCAATCCAGCAAATCCAATCGCTTCCAGGTTCTAAACTTGCTTTTGCAGTGAAATATCCGGGTTTTGGTGTTGACCCGGAATAAGCATCAATATCATCCTGCGCTGTAGAGGACGAAGACTGCCTATTTCTGATCTCGAACCACTTAGGCAACGCAACAGGAACTTCAGCTTTTCCTTCCCAATCGCCTTCGGCTGCCCTACGTGTAACATAAACCGCCCTGATTGCCTTTGTAGCAGTATTTTCGAGCCAGATTGCAAAAGTTGGAGACTCGCCGTAACCCGAATCCTGTACCAGTTTTTCATTGATATGGATTTTTATGTCCAAATCTGTCTTGCCCCAAGTACTGGCAAATGCGTAAACGACCAAGGCGGCAACCAACGCGGCAAGTGCTACTAATGCAATGATAATTATTTTTTTCATCAGTTGATATTATATCGTTTGTGGTAATTCATATCCCTGACGGTAAGATCCCTTGGCCATTATTTGCGCTTCGACATCATTGATAATAACCTCATATTCAGGAGAAAAATATAATTGCTTTTTCCCGGCACGGTATGATAAATTGGCCAGATGCACCAATACCGAGCTTTTATGTCCCTCAACAATCCCAGCATTGGGTTGATTTCGTGTACGAATACAATCGACAAAATTGCCAAGATGGTCTTTTAGCGGGAATCGGCCATGTTCCTGTGCCACGATTTGTCCATCCTTTTCAAAAACCTGCCAGCCTGCGCCCATACGCCCTAGAAACATCACTCGTTTGGTTCCGTAAATAACGATCTTTTCACCATTCGTTTTCCATTCAGGATACATATCTCCATTACGAACTTCAGAACTTGCTTTGGTCATATATGGAGTAAATGCCCCGGTTTTAAGAGTCATTACAAACTTATCGAATTCATATGTAGTCATCTGATAGTCTGGAACATCACGCTTGTCGTCGAACAAATAGCGACCACCAGTGCTGTAAACCGATTTTGGAAATCCGGGATCGTCGAGTACAAAACGAGCCAGATCGACCTGATGGATTGCTCCATTCGACAACTCGTTTCCTCCCGAATACTCCCAGTAATACAACCACGATTTATTACGGGATACGCTGTAGGGAACTTTAGGGGCGGGCCCGAGCCAGAGATCCCAATCGATCGTATCGGGAGCTGAAGTTTCATCTTTTTCCTTAAATGGAACAGGTCCGGTTTCGAGTTCCATAATATCAACAGCCAATATATCGCCCAATCCGCCATTACGGATATAATCGCGGGCGCTCATATTGTATTGGGCGCTCCGGTTTTGCGTTCCGCACTGAAGTACCCGTTCGTACTTCATCGCTGCCTCAACCATTTTATGACCTTCGTTTATGGTGAACGAAATACATTTTTCGACATAAACATCTTTTCCTGCTTGCATAGCCCAAAGGCTTGCTAATCCATGCCAATGCTGTGGCGTTGAAATAATTACCCCATCCACTTCCTTGTCGTCAAAAACCTTGCGCATATCCCGCACTCGTAGAGGTGCGAAACCTTGTTTCTTTTCAACTTCAGCAATTGCCCTGCCACCACGTGTATCGTCAACATCGCAGATATATTTGAAAACCACATTTTTGTCAATATCCATCATATTAATTGCCAATCCTGTACCCCAGCCACCGGCTCCAATCAGAGCCAGAATTACCCGATCATTCGCTCCCCGGTTAGAAGTGTTTGAAAATATTTTTTTTATTTTTGTCTGGTAACTTGGTTTTTCAGCAGGCAACTGAGATGCCGCACTTTTGTTATCTCCGGAAGAAATACAACCTGACACAATTCCAACTGACGTAGCAGCAATTCCCACCGATAAATTTCCTAAAAAAAATCTGCGTTTCATATTATACCTTATTGAGTTATGTTTTTTGATTTAATTAAGTTCATGAAAACATTGGTC
>CAYWTT010000618.1:0-2441 GCA_964461245.1 uncultured Prolixibacteraceae bacterium
CAGCAACTGATGGAACAGGCTGCCGGATACGTGAAGGGAATGGACAAGGGGAAAATTTACTATTTCGATCCTTTCCTGGTGCATTTTCTGAAAATGGATCCTTACGACCAGAAACTGAGCAATTGGGGAGTAGCTGATAAAGTCAGGCCTCCAATTCCATGCAGAACAACGATATTTTGGTGTGGGACGCCCATTTCGGTCCCAACGAGTCGGGGGTACCGCTTCAAAACCTGATGGATGATCCCTTTCTGCAACTTGAAAAGAGCTTCCTGCCGATGGAGAATTTCAAGGTGCTGGGTGGATACGATTATGGTATTTACCTGTTCAAAAAGGTGAGCCGGAAAACAGTTATTGAGCCTAAGGAACTTATCCGAAGAGAATTGGTGTTTTCTGGAACAGCTGAAGGACAACCACTTGCCGAACGGGCAGGGAAGCGCTGTTTATCGGTAGACGACAAGATGGAATTCAGCCCTTCCATAAAAATTTCATCTGAAGAAATTATATCGGCAGGATTTATTGAACTGGCTGCCAGGGTCAGGTTTCATCCTGTTGAACCATTGGAGAAAGATGCCGTCCTACTGGTCCTCACCATCGAAAAGGATGGGAAATCAATCAGCTATAACAAGACGGACCTTTCAGAAGTGACAGGCGTGGAAGACTTCCGGGAGGCGTTGCTCACCCTGCGGATACCTTCCGCTCAGGCGGCAGGTTCTGTGATTGCCGTATATGTGTGGAATAAAGGAAAGAAAAGACTGCTGTTGGAAAAAATGGAAGTTTCCGCTAAAGGGTTCTGATATGTCGAAAAAGGTTTCATTGCTTGTCATACTGTTGGTCTCCGCCTATATCACCGGCGTTACCTTAAAAATCGCACCCTGGAAGCAAAAAAAGATCATAGACCAGGATGTTACCTTTTACTACGGTTATCTGCCGGCAACCTTCATTTACCATGACTGGAGTTTCAGGTTTGCTGACCGGAAAGGATTTACCGGACATGTTTGGAGCCTGGATCTCCCAGGGGGAGGAAGGATTCAGAAAATGACAATGGGTGTGGCCTATCTTTACGCCCCTTTCTTCGGAATTGCGCATTTATGGACTAAACTTACTGGAGGTGTGTCCAATGGATATTCTCCCAATTACCATATAGCCCTTGTCTGGGCAGGAGTTTTTTATTTACTTTTAAGTCTGCTGATTCTCAGGAAGATATTAAATCGTTTTTTTGCGGATGGCATCACTTCACTTACGATTCTGACCCTGGCTTTGGCCACCAATCTCTTTAATTATGCTGCGTGGGATGGTGCCATGTCGCACATTTACAGTTTTTTCCTGTTTGCCTGTTCCTTATGGTTGTTTTTGAAATGGATAAATAAACCATCGGCTGGTATCTCCTTTTTGTTGGGGCTTACTTCCGGCCTGATTGTTTTAATTCGTCCTTCCAATTTGGTTTTTTTGTTGTTCCTTTTTCTGCTTTTCCTGTTTCAGGATAAAAGTATCAGAGAGAAGGTCTGTTTTCTGACTGGCATCAAGTGGAACTGGCTTATGCTTACAGCAGGATTTTTCTTTTTTTGGATACCTCAGCTGATATACTGGAAAATGAATTCAGGGCACTGGTTGTTTTATTCTTACCTTGGTGAACCCTTCCACTTTGACCGGCCGCAAATCCTCAACGGTCTTTTTTCCTACCGGAAAGGATGGCTGATTTACACACCGGTGATGACCTTTTCCCTGGCAGGGATCTTCCTGATGAAGGGGAAGCTGAAACGCTGGATCATTCCGGTCCTGACGGCAACGCTGCTGAACTTATACCTGGTATTCAGCTGGTGGTGCTGGTGGTATGGCGGCAGTTTCAGCGCCCGAGCCCTTGTTGAATTCTATGTGTTGCTGGCCCTTCCGCTCGGTGCCTTTTACAGTTGGATCTTTAAACGTCAGGTGATTGTCCGGTCCATAACGGTTGGCTTGCTGGGATTCTTTATCTGGCTGAATCTTTTCCAGTCGAAGCAATACCGCACTTCCCTCCTCCATTGGGACAGCATGTCGAAAAAGGCTTACTGGGCTATCTGGGGGAAAGAATCCTGGCCTGATAATTATCAGCAGATGCTTATTCCAACCGATGCGGAGAAAGCAAAAAAGGGTGAAAGTGAATATCCTTAATGAAACCTATATATGAATTGTTATAAAACGAAGTGGCTCCCGGGTGTAATATTCCTTCTGATATTTACCGGACTTTTCTTTTTCTACGGTTACCAAACGAGTTTTTTCCAGCCTCCGCAGTCGATCCATACCTGGAGGCAAACCAACAGTCTTTCCATGACGCAGATGTACCATCAGTATCATTTGCCTTTTTTCCAGCCTGCCATCCAAAACCAGATCAGCGACGAAGGTTTGAGTGGCCAGACCGCCGGAGAGTTTCCAGTGATCTACTATGTTATGGCAAAGTATTGGTC
>CAYWTT010000619.1:0-2431 GCA_964461245.1 uncultured Prolixibacteraceae bacterium
ACTCATGTCACCCCTGCTGTTATGACTGTGGGAGGATGGTACGATGCGGAAGATCTTTGGGGTACCCTGCATACCTATCAGGCAATTGAGCATCAGAATCCTCCTGAGACGAAAAACTTCCTGTTTATGGGACCATGGAAACACAGCCAATGGGCTGCCGAAGGAGGTGAAAACCTGGGGAACATTTACTGGGGCAGTAAAACCTGTGATTTTTTTCATCAGAAAGAAGTAAGCTTTTTTAATCACTATCTGAAAGATGATGCTTCGGGATCCGAACCCGAGGCTACCGTATTTGTCACCGGAAGCAACGAATGGAAGGAATTTGCATCCTGGCCTCCCAAAAATGCGGAAACGCAGACCCTTTGGTTTTTACCGGAAGGGAAACTGGATTTTACACCACCCGTTTTGGTGAAAGGATTTGATGAATACATCTCTGATCCTGCCAAACCCGTACCTTACCGGGAAGATGTACATTTGCTCAGGAATCCTGAATATATGACAGATGATCAACGCTTTGCAGCCCGCCGGCCTGACGTGCTGGTCTATCAGACCGATATTCTTGCGGAAGATATTACTTTGACCGGACCGCTGACAGCAGAATTATATGTTTCAATAAGCGGGACTGATGCTGATTTCGTGGTCAAGCTCATTGATGTTTTCCCTGATATGGTCAGTAAACCGGAAGGAAAGAAAACGGATGTTCCCCTCGGGGGTTATCAGATGCTGGTAAGGGGAGATGTCATGCGTGGGAAATACCGGAACAGCTATGAAAATCCTGAACCATTTAAAGCCGGCAAAGTTACCAGAGTCCGGTTTGAATTACCTGATATTGCACACAACTTTAAAAAGGGGCACCGGATCATGGTCCAGGTTCAGAGTTCCTGGTTCCCGCTTGTTGACCGCAATCCCCAGGTATTTACTGACATTTATTCCTGTGATGAATCCGATTTTCAGAAGGCCGCAATCCGGATTTATCATGATCAGCGATATGGTTCACGTCTGATCATAAACCGGTTAACTACAAATTGAGCTTTCTGGAAATCCTTTTTACAAAATCCCGGGAGCAAGTGTTACAAGAATCAGATTTATGCCAAATGCATCTTTCCCCGGTTCGATACCCACAAGGGGGTGTCTAATGCTACCATCCTGAACTTGACCCTGGGGTACCAGGAAATAAATTCAATCGGTAGTTGTTCCTGTTACCGAAGAGAACTCAACCATGAATGTAAGGAGCTTAAAAACTGACAATCGGTAACCTGGAAACCATAGAATCCGTACCTGACAACCATGATAACACACCATAGTGACAACTGGTAACCGGTAAGCACGACACCATGAGAACTTCTGCTTATTCCTTTTGCTTACTTAATCGGAATATGATATTCGCCATTGATCATGTTCCCTATATAACCTAAATTGATCTGATTGCCAATTACCCCCCCGATAAAACCGATATTCATGGAAGAATATTTTGAAAGATCAGTAAAGGTAGCAGACAATAGTTGCTTCGAGTTTTTTCCGGCAAGTTGAGATTTTTCCCTTGAGATGGAGTAAAAATCGGAAGTAATATTACCTGATCTGATATACAATGTCGGGACCAAGGTACCACTTTCATCGCTTAAGCCTGCTATGATCAGGGCATCTTTTCTTGTAGCTATAAAAATATTTCCCTTCATTGGAAACGTACTTTTCATTATTCCTTCAACCTGGGTTCTGAACCGGAGAATTTCATTGGTTAAAGCTTCCGCATATTTATTCGGAGGCACAGTTATTCTTTTTGAAATGCCTGTTTTTACATCCATGTTAAAGGAAATTTCCTTTAACTGCGCACCGAATCTAACACCTGGCATACCATTGATTATTCCGTAAGATCTGTTGTTGGTACAATTTAAGGAAGTCTTATTTTCCACTAAAGGTTTCTTTTTCAGAATGGTTTTACCTTCCAGGTCCCGGAGTTCGGCAATCCATTCCCCGTTGGCTTTTTGGACATACAGCGTATAGAACCCGGATGCAATTTCGGCATCTTCTGGTAAGTTAAAGTATGCCAGCAGGATCATTTTCCCCTTTTCAAGGTCAGAAAGGGATGCCATTGTGGCCTCCCTTGTCAGGGCAATTGGAGAGGTGAATCCAGCCATAGGATTCACCAACACAAAATTATCATCAGGTTCAGGTAATTTGTAATTGGTTGAAACCTGTTTAAGCATGGCTAAAACAGTAGCCCTGAAAGCCGTATTTGCCTGTTCAAGGTTTCCAGATGCCCTGACCTGGTCGGTTAACTGTTCAATTTTCATATGGCCAGACATTTCCGGATATTTATTTATTTTCCATCCGGTCGTAATCAGGATCAAAAACAGGAACAGGAGCATTCTTCCTACTGTTTGATTTTTGAGTTTGCAGGGTGATTGACGTTCATTTTTCATGGTTTCTCTCT
>CAYWTT010000620.1:0-2429 GCA_964461245.1 uncultured Prolixibacteraceae bacterium
AAATCAGATAACTCTTCCGCTGTTTCGGGATTACCAATATCACCGGCATGCCACAATTCGTCACACTTTTCAAAAAATGTAAAAAGCTGACCGGGAACATCCCCGTGCGTATCAGACAACAATCCTATTCGTTTCATTTTGGAAATTCACATGCACAGACCTGCAAAATAAGTTAATTTAGCAGAAAAATTAGGTATGAAAAGAGTTGTTCTGGTTCGACATGCCAAAGCTGTCCAATGGGGATACGAGGATGATTTCAACCGGGGACTGACCGATCGGGGAGAAAAGGATGCCTCGCGTGTCAGTAATTACCTCAAATCAATCGGAATTATCCCCGACAGGATGATCTCCAGCCCTGCCCTGCGGGCCTGGCATACTGCCCGGATCTTCGCTGAAAACCTTTCCTATCCTGAAACAAAGATCATCCAAAATCACGATTTATATCCCGGGGTAGCCACTGCAGAGCTGATGGAGCTAATTCATGTCTTTCCGGAGGAATCCGGTTGTGTTTTTCTTTTCGGGCACAATCCTTCCTTCGAATTCAATGCACAGGGCCTTTCCCTTGATTTCAACGGGGATTTGCCCACTTCTTCGGCAGTGGTGATTGATTTCGGTGAAAAAAGCTGGAAAAATATCAAAGCCCGTTCTGGTTCACTTTTTTCTCATGTCAGTCCCAGAACCCTCAACTTTTAAACAAAAAGCATCAGCCAAATTTTATACTCATCTTACAAGATAAAAGTCAGCATGAATATTTTTTATCTTCCGGAAATTGATCCTGCGGGAGCCACTTTAAGTGAAGAGGAATCGGGCCATGCCATCAGGGTTCTTCGGCTGAAGGAACATGATCCGGTCACACTGGTAAACGGGAAAGGCATTCTGTTTGAAGCAGAAATTTCGGTGGCTCATCCGAAAAAATGTCAGCTCAGGATCATCCGGTTTTGGGAAGAATATGAAAAGAGGAGTTACACAATACATCTGGCCGTGGCTCCCACTAAAAACCAGGACCGCATGGAGTGGTTGGTTGAAAAGGCCACTGAAATTGGACTGGATGAATTTACCCCGCTGCTTTGCCGTTTCAGTGAACGGAAACAGATTCAGCACAACCGGCTGGAGAAAATTGCCGTGGCTGCCATGAAACAATCGCTGAAAGCTTATCTTCCCGGGATAAGGGAGATGATCGCTTTTGAACAATTCATCAGTCATCCTTTCCCCGGCCAGAAATTCATCGCCCATTGCTACCCCGGGGATAAGCCATTTCTGAAGGATCTCGTTGACAGAGATGAAAATGTACTTGTCCTGATCGGACCCGAAGGTGATTTCTCTCCGGAAGAGGTCACCCTGGCCATAGCGGCCGGATTCCATGAAGTTTCGCTCGGGAGAAGCCGTCTCCGTACGGAAACGGCTGCACTGGCAGCTTGCCATACCGTAGCATTGTGTAATTTCTGACTTTACCCTTTTCATTAAGAAAAAGAAATATATGAGGAGAATAAGAGGAATGTTTTTCATCATCCTGTGGCTTTGGCCACTGGTGAACCAGGCTCAAAACAGCTCGGTCAGGATTGCCCTGATGAAATATGGTGGAGGAGGTGACTGGTATTGTGACCCGACTGCCCTGCCCAATCTTATTGCATTCTGTAACAGGGAAATCGGCACCAGCATATATCCGGAACATTCCGTGGTGGATGCCGGCAGCCAGGAGATATTCAACTATCCGTTCATTCATATGACCGGTCACGGGAACATTGTCTTTACAGATGCTGAAGCCCGGAATCTGCGCCAGTATCTGGAAGCGGGCGGATTCCTCCACATAGATGACGACTATGGTTTCGATCTCTTTGTCCGCAGGGAAATGAAGAAGGTTTTCCCTTCGCAGGAATTCACGGAATTGCCTTACTCCCACCCTGTTTTTCATCAAAAATTCCCATTCCCTGACGGCCTCCCCAAAATTCATGAACATGATAACAAACCGCCACAGGCATTCGGACTTTTCGTCGGAGAGCGTCTGGTTTGCCTCTACACTTACGAATGCGACCTCAGCGACGGCTGGGAGGACATCGAAGTGCACAACGATCCCGAAGCGTTCCGGCAAAAAGCGCTGAGAATGGGGGCCAATATCATTTCATTTGTTTTTAAACAATAATTTTGCAGCGCTTTTCAAATTATTCCGAGAGATATGACTGGAAATAAGAAAACGGAAGTGCTGTTCCCGGCAGAATGGGATGAACAGGATGCGGTGATGCTCACCTGGCCGCACAATCTGACCGATTGGGCATCTATTCTGCCCGAAGTCGAGCAGACCTACCTTGAAATTGCCAGGGAGATCATCCAAAGGGAAAAGCTGGTGATCACAGCCCCCCGGGTGGAGCAGGTAAAGTCACTTCTCACAGAACAGGAATCCGCCGGCATTGTTTTATACGAGATCCCCTCGA
>CAYWTT010000621.1:0-2418 GCA_964461245.1 uncultured Prolixibacteraceae bacterium
ACCATGATGGTGGCCCAGGTTTGTAACCTGCAGCCCGGAGACTTCGTTTGGACTGGGGGTGATGTTCATATTTACACGAACCATCTGGAGCAGGTTAAACTCCAGCTTACCAGGCAACCCTTCCCTTTGCCCCAGATGAAAATCAATCCGGAAATAAAAAATATCTTTGATTTTAAATTCGAGGATTTTGAACTGGTAAATTACCAGTCACACTCCCATATTCAGGGAAAAGTAGCTGTTTGAAACAAAAACCTAATCCGAATTCTAAAAACCATGCCTGCCATCTCCATCATTGTAGCTATTGCCGAGAATTTTGCCATCGGTAAAAACAATGAGCTGCTCTTTCATCTGCCTGACGACTTGAAAAGGTTTAAAAAGATTACCACAGGACATCCGGTCATCATGGGACGAAATACGCTGCTATCCCTGCCCAGATGGCCTCTTTCCAAAAGGCGGAATATTGTGATTACCGATGATCCCAAGGATGATTTTCCAGGCTGTGAAGCCGTATTTTCCATCCAGGAGGCTTTGGACCAGATCAAAGAAGAGACTGAAGCCTTTGTGATAGGAGGAGGGTCCATATACCGGCAGTTCTATCCCATTGCCGACAAACTTTATCTTACCCTTGTGCATCATACTTTTGAGGCAGACACTTACTTCCCTGAGATCGATTATTCGGAGTGGGATGTGGTCAGCAGGGAAGAACACTTCGACGAAAACAATGGTTTTCCCTTTACTTACCTGACGTTGGCCAGAAAATAAGAAATACTGATCATAAGATTGTTGCAGAATAAAGTCATTGGCGGTTTTTCATTGACCTATCCCATGCTCCTTACTCTACAAAACTCAAATGGGAACCACCATCGCTGATAGTTCCCATTTCGCTGCATTCCACCTAAATTTCCTGCAGTGCCAGGTTACTGTTATTCTGACCGGCTTTCTTTCCCTGATTTCCGCTTTTCAGCTACTTCTCAGAAATTTCTGCCCTGATCCCTCATTCCGGGTGTTTTACCACCTGGATTCCGGATGGTCCGTTGCTCTTCTTCAAAAATCGCTCCCTGAAGAAGTTTTGGCGGACGGAGCGCCCTCTTGACCTTCGTGCGGGTTACATTGCTGCTTCCCTTCGATGGCGAAACGGTCCGGGTTTTCACCCTTTGCAGTTTCCGGAAAGTTTTCAGGTTGCCGAAGCTTCCTTATTATCTTTCCGCCGTTAGGCCCAACCTTCCAAAGAACACCTTGCGGTGGATGGCGTTTGTCGGGTTCCGTTGGTTTTACCCTCCGGGTTCCGGCTCCGGCCCGTACGGCAGGCAGGTTTTCACCCGTTCGGTCAGAGAAGCATTCCAATTAAGGTTTGTTCTCTTTCCCCTGCTTTCGGAGCTGTCTTTTATCGCTCACCTGATGTATCAAAGATAAATTACAAATCTGACATATGCAAATTTTCCACCTGAATTTTTCGTTAAAAGAAACTCACGCGATATAAACTACAGTTATCAACAAATGTTGATAAGTTGGATGAAGGCAAAACGCAATGACAAGAAGAACTGAAGCTTACAGAACGATCCCGACCGTGAGGCTAAGGCACTTTGTGCGGTAGTCGTCCGGTTGCCCCGCAATTTCCGACAGACCAAGGTCATATTTCAAATCGAAACGGACCTTGCGTTCCAGTACAGGTGTCTGAAAACCCAATCCCAATACAAGCCCCCAGTCTGTTTTGTTATTTTTACCGTCAACCAGAATGACGGATTTGTTCCCTGAGGAGTTACGCCGCTCATTATTCAGCGCAAATGCAGCATAGGGTCCGGCATTGAAATAGAACACCGATCTCCCGCTTTCTGAGATCTTACTGTTGCGGTATTGCAGTTGCAAAGGCACTTGCAGATAATCCACCACGTAGTCGGTGTTTTCGGAAACCCCTAATACAGCGGTTTCATTGCTCCTCCCCTTGGTCAGATAGTTTAACTCAGGCTGAACCGCAAACGAACTGGTCAGTGGTAATGAGAGAAACACCCCAGACGAATAGGAAAAGGTCACCTTCTCATTATCGGCCAGATTACCTTTCGGGGAGAAAGTAGAGGCAGCCAAACCTGCATGGATGCCCGTTTCAATTTGGGCAGCTGCCTGTTTCATCATAAGCGTGACAGCAAATAGCATCACTAAAAAAGAGATTTTTGTTTTCATCGCATAATAATTTTTGTAATAAAGATTTTATTGTTTGACTGTAACAATTTGATCGTCATTCCGGTGGCTCCGGACAATCTGCCAGCGGTAAGCGACGACCGTCGTAATAAAATAGAATGCGGCCTGTACCCAGAGACTCACATACTCCAGACTGATCTGCTGAAGGGTAGCTCCCATGCTGTTAATTTTAATATATCCCTGAATACCATGGGTGGAGGGGAATAACCAACTGAAGGCCAG
>CAYWTT010000622.1:0-2394 GCA_964461245.1 uncultured Prolixibacteraceae bacterium
ACAAGTTCAGCTGGTAGCTGTCCCCCCGGTCACCATCCCTCAACAGGCGGTTCCCGTTCTTGACCGTGTAGGTTTTTGCGGAAGAAGTGAGATCCCCTTCATACAGGTGGTTACCCGAGCCTGACCGGGAAGTGAAATAATAGCCGGTATATTGTGATCCCAGCTGATTGTAAAGATTGGTAGTGATTCCCTTGGAATAGGTAACCTTGAATTTCAATCCTTTCAGGATTTTGCTCCATCCGAAATCGTATTCCGTGGCAGCGTTGATCCTCATTTCAGTAGGTTTGTTCCTTTTAATATTGGCCAAACGTTCGATTTCAAAATAGTTGTAATAGATGATATCGTTGTCAGTCCTCTTATTCAGCGGGCCATACCTGAGGATCGGCAATCCGTTCACATACGGAGGCAAATAATAGGGGGTGGTCAGCAGAGTCAGATAATCGTTTTCATCCACTTCCCCGCCGATCTTGTTGAATGTCTGCTTCCTGTCGGAATAGTCGCCCCCGATCTGCAGACTCACCTTAAAATGATCGGCCACCTTGATGTCTGCCCCTGCACGGTAATTCCACCTTTGATAATCCAGGGTTCCCAGGTTTCCGTTCTGGGTGAGATAGGAGACTCCCGCAAAATAGGTTGCTCCGCTGTTTCCACCACTGAGTGAGACGTTCTGCCTGACCGAGGTACTGGATTGCCAGGCATCGTCAAGCCAGTCATAGTGCAATCCCTTCATGGTTTCCAGCTCATCACTCTGGAAAAAGGAAGTCACCGGGCTTGAGGTAACGTTCTTCCCGCTCGGCCCCATGTAGCGGTTGTAAAAAATACCGTATTCATATGCGCTTAACATTTCGGCACGCTGAACTTCATCACTGAAACCGAATTGGCTGTTGATGGATATTTTGGGTTTCCCCTCCTGCCCACGTTTGGTTTTCACCAGCACCGCTCCCTGGGATGACCGGGCACCATATACGGCAGCTGCAGCATCCTTCAGAACGGAAATACTTTCAACCTCGTTGGGATCCAGGTTATTAAATGCGGTTTCGTCTGCAATGAAATCATCGATCACATAAATCGGGCTTGTGGTACCGCCGTCTTTTGACAAGGAGTATGGTATACGGACGGTCAGGGTGGCACCCACACCGGGACGTGCCTGTCCTCCGCTTACTGAAAGTCCGTTCACGGTCCCAAGCAGGGCGGCTCCCAGATTACCCAACGGCAAATCGGTAATTTCCTTCGGGTTGACGGTAGCTACCGAACCGGTCACATTTTTCATCTTTTGAGTGCCATACCCGACCGCTACGATCTCATCCAGGTCAACTGAATAGGATCTCATGGTAATATTAAAAGTGCCGTTACCGGAGAAAGGCACCTCCTCCGCTTTCATCCCTACAAAGGAGAACTGCAGGATCCCCTTTTGGTTGGGAACATTCAGCAGGTATCTTCCATCGGCATCAGTGATCATACCGACAGTAGTCCCCTTGATCACAACTGTCACACCGGGCACCGGCACTCCAGCCTCGTCTTTCACCTGTCCGTTGAGCCTGACCTGTGCGAACAGAGACCCTGAAACAAGAGAAAACAGAATAAAAATCAAGAAACTTCTTTTCATACAATTACGTTTTTGGTTTTAGCTCTCTATGAATCTTATATAGTAATCGCCTAATAAATTTACCTATATTTTTTCATTTAACCGCTTTAATTTCAGATATCCGCTGAAGGTAAGCCGATCTTCAGGTTCCACCTCCGGAAACAGTAAACTGGCCAAATAACCTGTGACAAAAAGGATCACATGACTATAAACCCCGATCATATAACTATGGTGAGAATAATTGAATTCTCCCAGATCAAGAAGCAGTCGGTCGCTCCCTTCCGGCCCCACGGACATGGAGGTAAGCAACGCCCATGCGGTGAAGACTACACATGCAGCTATTCCGATGTAAAGTCCTTTTTTATTGGCTCTTTTTGTAAAAACACCCAGGAGAAAAATCCCTGCAATCCCACCCGAAAAAATGGCATAAAGTGAAAATACCGTCTCCAGAACTCCCTCAGTGTCGGTCCAGATATAGATCATGGCAATGGACATGGCACCCAATCCGGAGAGAAGGACGAGCAGTTTACTGACATAAAGCCGTCGCTTTTCAGTAGCGTTGGGCTTCCACCGTTTGTAATAGTCATCCATGCATACCGCGGAAATAGAATTCATATCGGCATCCAGCGTAGAAATGGCTGCTGCCAGCAAAGCGGAAATGATCAACCCGACCAGTCCGACCGGTAACCGGGTCATGATAAACCACGGAAAAACAGCATCCGGATTGGAATCAGCCGGCAGGGGATTTCCGGTAATTTTGTAATACGAGAACAAAGCCGTTCCGATAAACATGAATAATGCCCATACCG
>CAYWTT010000623.1:0-2391 GCA_964461245.1 uncultured Prolixibacteraceae bacterium
GACAATATCTGGGGCCCCTGGACACCAAAAGGCAGATTCACATACGGGCCAAACGAAGAAACAACGTTTAAGTCTCAGGTTACCCACGTATTTCCGGTAGAAGATAGTCCCGGAAAATATATTTTTATGGCAGACCGATGGAATGAAATTTCGGAAAGTGAAGTTCCCGACCTGCATGAAATGAAACACGTCTGGCTGCCGATGGAAATTGACAATAATAGTAAAACAGTAATTGTCAGGTGGAAGGATCGATGGACCTTGAATAAATCAGAATAATAATTTGTTGATTTGCTGAATTTAACCAACTATGAAAGTGATTTTATAACTATGATTTACCAACCGATAAAAAAAGTAACGCATGCAGGCGTACGTAGTTTCCTGATTGGGAGCCTGTCCCTTTTCGCATTAAATAATCCGCTTTCGGCGCAACCCGTGGGGAACGGGGAAATTCAGTCGGCCTTCGGCCCTAAAAAACAGGAGTGGAATATCTCGTGGCCTGGCCGGATTGCACAATACGATTTGGTTTACCAAAGCCCGCCCATCGACCCCTTGCAGGGCTTCCCGCTCGGAAACGGCGAAACAGCAACCATCAAAACCAGCAAAAACGAAGTGATCACTATAATTCCGGAAGGTTGCGAATATAAGACATGGACGGTAACTGCAGAAAACCCTGCATCCAACCAGCAGGTTAAATATCATTCTTCTGGAAAAACACGGCTGGGAATTCCCCGTATGTATTAAGGAACAAACCACCATAAACCATGGGCCTTCCTGAAATTCAGAATAGAAATCTTTGGATCCGTGAACCAAAAGAAGGAAAGATCGCACTGGCATCTACCCACTCGTCGTCCGACCCCACCAGGAACTCGTTTTTCTGATCCTGACAAATCAAATCACAAATAACATGTAATTAAACCATTAAATAAATATCAATTGGGAACTTACCATAACCAACGATGCAAGCGCATGAAAAAGATACTTTTAACAACAATTCTGGCATTGGCATTTACTTCCGGGTACTCACAACTTGAAGGAAAGCGCACTGATGCTTCGTTAATGAAACATCAAAATTCCTCATTATCCTCTAATGTGTACTATTTGTCGATGCATGGAGCGATATCTGATGCCGAGATCGGTATGAACAGCGTGACATTTGGTACCGATAACACGTCGGTTATACAAGCTATACTTGATAAAGCAAAAACTTCTCCCATAACTGTTTATTGGGATGGGAAATATTCAGTAACGGGATTGAAGATTTACAGCAATACGACCATCATTGCCAACGCTGGGTGTGGCGCTATTCTAAGAAACCATTCCGATAAACCACTTATAGCTAACGCAAACCATTCGTTTGAAGCCAGGAAGGATTCAAATATTGTGATTATCGGAGGAATATGGAATGGCAATTATTATAATCCGGAAATACGACAGGGGGCACAAAATAAATATGATAAAACACACGGCATAGTGACCTGTTTTCGTTTCTATGGCGTGGATAATCTGACGGTAAGGGACGCTATCCTGTATAAACCGGCAACCTATGCGCTGGCTGCTGCAAATATTACCCATGTCCTCTATGAAAATATCATGGTCGATGTGGGTCCTGATCCGCTAATTAACAACGATGGATTGCATATCGACGGGAATTCCCAGTATGGTGTTATACGGCATTGCATAATCAATTCCCACGACGATGGCATCGGATTAAATGCGGATGACCTTTATATGTACTTTAATGAGAAACAAGGATTATCCGGTAAAGACGCTTTTTACACAGAAGCATCTGCCGGGCCAATTTCTGATATTTTAATTGATGACATTACCTTTAACAGTTCTCTTTTTGGAATACGAATTTTAAGTGGGAAAAGCAGGGTCGACCGGATAACGATCAGAAATATAAAAGGATATACCAAAGGATATGCATTGGTCATTGATAATTACCAACATGATCCCCAGTTGCTGACATGGGCCGGACCTGGTAATATCGGAACAGTCAATATCGAGGATTTTGATGTTGACATTCATCCCGGAGAGATAAAAATGCCCAATGAAAGTTGTATGAATGTGAGTACAAACGTTGAGCAGCTTATCCTGAAAAACATCAAAAGAAAATTCTTTGCTGCCGGAGAGCCAACAGTCTATATCCGGGGAAAAAATACGGTCATCGGAAGTATGGAAATGGATGGATATTATAGCATTGACACCACAAAAAAATCATCGATTGATCATATTCTGGTCGAAGGAGCTTCAATAAACCAGCTCAGTATATCCAATGTATCCATTCGAAGGACACAAAACGATATTGAGAATAGCAGTGTTTTGCTAAAGACCAAGAATAATTGCAGTGTTAATACATTACAATTCAACAGGATTAACACCGACGGAATT
>CAYWTT010000624.1:0-2369 GCA_964461245.1 uncultured Prolixibacteraceae bacterium
ATTCTGCCCATATAGGAGGAGTAGTCGAGCGAAGTGATACGCATCTGGAGTGTTCCTTCAACGTATTGTGCGGGAGGAATATGCTTGATAATGGTGTCCAGCAGATAACTGACATCCTCTGCCGGGGTTTTCCAGTCGGGTCCCATCCATCCTTGTTTGGATGATCCGTAAACCGTAGGAAAATCAAGCTGGTCTTCGGTTGCATCCAGGCTGTACATCAGATCGAACACCTTCTCGTGGGTCTCTTCAGGATTGCAGTTGGGCTTATCCACTTTGTTGATGACCACTACCGGCTTCAATCCAAGTTCCAGTGCTTTCTGAAGTACAAAACGGGTTTGCGGCATCGGCCCTTCAAATGCATCCACGATCAGCAGAACCCCGTCAGCCATATTCAGAACCCGTTCAACCTCCCCTCCGAAATCGGAGTGACCGGGAGTATCGATCACATTGATCTTTACATTTTTATACCTGACTGATACATTTTTTGACAAAATGGTGATCCCGCGTTCCCGTTCCAGGTCATTGCTGTCAAGGATCAATTCCCTGACTTCCTGATTATCGCGAAAAAGTTTTACCTGGTACAGTATACGGTCTACGAGGGTGGTTTTGCCATGGTCGACATGAGCGATCACAGCTACATTTCTGATTTCTTCCATTGTTATCCGACTTGGGCTGCAAAAGTATAAAAGGTTTCAATTGACTGTTTTAATTTGCGCACATTCCGCTTATATTGCACCAATGTTTTAACATGAATCTCATCTTTTTTAATAACTTGCCCTCAAATATGGAAGCATGAAATTTCTAACGACAACCGGAATTCTTTTCTTTCTCTGTATTAGCTCCTTCTCACAGGAAAACTGGAGTCATTTCAGGGGCAACAAGCTGGATGGCCATGCCGTTGACCAGGCTTATCCGGTCCATTTCGGGGAAGGGGATCATGTAATCTGGAAAACAGCCATTTCCGGTCTGGGGTGGTCCTCACCTGTGGTATGGGACGGACAGATCTGGCTTACTACCGCTGCGGCCGACGGAAAAAAACTATCGGCGCTCTGCCTGGATTACAGCTCAGGACAGATACTGAAGGAAATGCTCCTATTTGAACCTGATTCGATACAGCCAATCCACTCCACCAACTCCTATGCAACCCCAACCCCAGCTGTTGAAAAGGGTTTTGTGTATGTCCATTTCGGAACATACGGAACAGCTTGCATCCGTACTGACGATTTTTCAGTCGTCTGGAAACGCACAGACCTGAATTGCCAGCATATGCAGGGAGCTGCCTCATCCCTTTTTATCCACCGGAATTTGCTGATCGTACATATCGAAGGTACAGACAACCAGTATATTGCTGCCCTCGATAAAACCACGGGAAGTACAGTCTGGAAAACCGAACGGCCTCATGAATTCTATAAAGATATCGCTCCGGTATACAGAAAGGCGTATACCACACCCATTGTGGTCCGTACCGGTGATCGGGACCTTCTGATCAGCAATGGCTCCCAAATGTGCTTTGCCTATGATGTGCTGACCGGTTCACCGGTCTGGTCATTCTGGTACGGATATGATTCAACCGTGGGAATGCCATTGTCGTATGACGGACTGGTATTTTTCAATTCTGGATGGATCTTTTTGGAAAATAAGCCCAACTTTGTAAAGTTCTTTGCTGTGGATCCCTCAGGGAATGGAGATGTGACTAAAACCCATGTGAAATGGGAATTGGACGAAGATGTTCCTCAGATTACCACTCCGGTGATTGTGGACGGCAGAATTTACATGGTGCATGAAAGAGGTACCCTGACCTGTGTGGATGCCCTTTCAGGAAAAGTCATCTGGAAAGATAAACTCAGGGGGCAGTTCAATGCTTCTCCTGTACTTGCAGGGGGGAATCTGTACATTCCGGATGTGAGGGGTACTGTATGGATTATCAAGCCAGGCGACCGTTTTCAGCCGGTTTCCGAAAACCGGCTGGAGGGTACGATCAAGGCAACGCCAGCCTTTGTAAACGGAAATATCATCCTGCGGACGGATAGCCACCTTTACAGAATCGGAGAGAAGGAGGAATAACGGAGATTGGACGGCAAAAAGGTTTCAGGGTAAGTTTGATGACACAGGTTATGATGCTTAAACAGCTGTATGGAACCTTCTTTCCGGGATATCTGCAATGGAGAAAGCAAAAACAGTTCAAAATGACAAAAAACATATTAAATGATTCCAACCATTGAAAAATTACGTCACACCCTTTCGGGGAATTTTCTCCTGATGGCCGGTCCCTGCGCCGTGGAAGGGGAAGAGATGGCCATGCATATAGCTGAAAAAATTTGCAGGATTACCGACCGGTTACAAATTCCTTATGTTTTTAAAGGTTCCTA
>CAYWTT010000625.1:0-2365 GCA_964461245.1 uncultured Prolixibacteraceae bacterium
CAGCACCGAAGTCATCAGTCCGAGTGAGCCAAATCCCTGGGCTACCGTATCGCTTTGCACGTCACCGTCATAATTCTTGCAAGCCCACACAAAACCACCCTCCCACTTCAGGGCTGCGGCCACCATATCGTCGATCAGGCGATGTTCGTAAATGATGCCGGCAGAAATGAACTTCTCACGGAATTCCCTTTCAAATACCTCCTGAAAAATATCTTTGAACCTTCCGTCATAAATTTTAAGGATGGTGTTTTTGGTGGAAAGATACAATGGCCATTGTTTTACAAGCGCCTGATTCATACAGGCACGGGCAAACCCCCGAATGGATTCATCGGTGTTGTACATGGCCAGTGCCACACCATCTCCCCGGAAATCATAGACTTCGTGTGTTTGTGGTTCACCCCCCCCCTCGGGTGTGAAAGTGATGGTCAGTTTGCCTTTTCCCTTGGTGGTGAAATCGGTGGCCCGGTACTGGTCACCAAAAGCGTGACGACCAATACAGATGGGGTACTTCCATCCAGGAACCAACCTGGGGATATTGCTGATCACGATCGGCTCACGGAATACGGTCCCATCCAGGATATTGCGGATGGTGCCATTGGGCGATTTCCACATTTTCTTCAGCCCGAACTCCCTGACCCGGGCTTCATCCGGTGTAATGGTGGCACATTTTACACCTACCCCATGTTTCAGAATGGCATGGGCCGCTTCGACAGTGATCTGGTCGTTGGTGGCGTCCCGGCTTTCAATGCCGAGATCGTAATAACGCAGGTCAATGTCCAAATAGGGCAGGATCAGTTTTTCCCTGATTTGGTGCCAGATAATTCGGGTCATTTCATCCCCGTCGAGTTCCACGACCGGATTTAAGACTTTAATTTTCAGCATACGTTATTTTTTTGCTATACCTCATTAAAAACGAGGGGTAGTTTATTTTTAAATCTGGTTTTGTTTGCTGATCAGGTTGAGGGCGGATCCTGCCCTGAACCACCCGATCTGCTGTTCGTTGTAAGTATGGTTCAGAGCTATGACCTCTTTGACCCCGTCAGGGTGAACCAGCTCAATGTGCAATGGTCTTCCAGGTGAAAAGGCAGTCAGATCGGTAAAGTTAATCACATCATCTTCTCTGATAAGGTCATAGTCACTTTCGCTGACAAATGTCAACGCCAGCATTCCCTGTTTCTTCAGGTTGGTCTCATGTATTCGGGCAAACGATTTGGCGATGACGGCTACAACTCCGAGGTGACGCGGCTCCATGGCCGCATGTTCACGGGAAGAGCCTTCGCCATAATTTTGATCCCCCACCACTATAGTAGGAATTTCTGCTGCTTTGTAAGCCCTCTGGACCGCGGGTACTTCGCCGTATTCACCGGTAAGCTGGTTCTTTACTTTATTGATCGACCGGTTGAAGGAGTTTACGGCACCGATCAGCATATTATTGGATATGTTGTCAAGATGTCCGCGAAAACGCAACCAGGGACCCGCCATGGATATATGGTCGGTAGTGCATTTTCCGAAAGCTTTGATCAGCAGGCGTGCCCCGGTGATGTTTTGTCCGTTCCATGGAAGAAAGGGGGTTAACTTCTGCAAACGTTTTGAATCCGGATCGATTTTGACTTCTATTTTACTGCTGTCTTCGGCGGGGGCCTGGTATCCGGGATCTTCCACCGCAAATCCTTTAGGGGGCAATTCAAAGCCGGCCGGAGGATCGAGTTTTACACGATATCCCTTTTCATTGACCAGGGTATCCGTCATCGGATTAAAATCAAGGGTTCCTGCTATGGCAAAAGCAGTGACCATCTCGGGTGAGGCCACAAATGCGTGGGTGTTAGGATTTCCGTCGGCTCTTTTAGCAAAATTGCGGTTGAAGGAGTGGATAATGGTGTTCTTCTCCCCCCTTTCGGCCCCCGGACGTGACCATTGACCAATACAGGGACCACAGGCATTGGCAAAGACACTTCCGCCGATCTTTTCAAAAAGACCGATAAATCCGTCTCTCTCAATGGTATACCTTACCTGCTCAGACCCAGGCGTCACTGTGAATTCCGATTTTGTTCTCAACCCTTTTTCCACAGCCTGACGGGCAATTGAGGCAGCCCTTGAAATATCCTCGTATGAAGAGTTGGTGCAGCTCCCGATCAGCCCGACGGAAACATCGAGAGGCCAGTCATTGGCCCGGGCTTCTTTTCCGATCATGGAAACCGGTGTGGCACGGTCTGGGGTAAACGGCCCGTTGATATGGGGTTCCAGTTCCGAAAGATTGATCTCAATGAGCTGATCGAAGTATTTTTCAGGATGGATTAGTACCTCCGGATCGGCTGTTAATTCGTGCCGGACCGCTTCAGCAGCGGTAACAAGCTCCTGTCGGCCC
>CAYWTT010000626.1:0-2364 GCA_964461245.1 uncultured Prolixibacteraceae bacterium
TTGAACTGGCCGAACAGATTGAGAGAAAACTCAGCCGGATCATTGAAACGGATAAACGAAACAAGGTGATCGAAGAAACCGGTGTTCCTGACCTGGAAAGCAAGTTGGCTGCCACAAAAACCCGCATTACAGTGAATACGATGAAGGTCACCGAATCAGGAGGGCAGGAGAAGAGTTCCTCTATGGTAGCCTTTATAGCCAGCTACGGGATGGGATTCATTATCTATTTTTTTGTCTTCATGTATGGGTCATTGGTGATGCGAAGCGTAATGGAGGAGAAGAAAAACAGGATCGTGGAAGTGATCGTCTCGTCGGTGAAACCTTTTCAGTTGATGACGGGAAAAATTGTGGGTACGGCGCTGGTAGGGCTAACGCAGGTTGCTATCTGGATTGTGCTTATTTTCGGAGCTATGTTCATTGCGAAGGGTTTCCTTTCTCCGGAAGCGGCTCAGCAGGTAGGACAAAGCATCATGGAGTCACGCCAAAATATGGTTCCGGTACAGCAGAATGTTCCTGAAATCCAGAGCCAGATCGCAGAAGTGATCACAATGATCAAGTCTTTGAACCTTCCGTTGATCCTTATCGGATTTATCTTTTATTTCCTGGGGGGATACCTCCTGTACAGTTCCCTGATGGGAGCCATCGGAGCAGCTGTCGACAATGAGGAGGATACCCAGCAAATGGTATTCCCGGTGACTTTCCCGCTGATCCTTTCCATTATATTACTTATCTCCATCTCGAAGAATCCCGAGGGAAGTGTGGCATTCTGGTCATCCATCATACCCTTTACTTCCCCGGTCTGCATGCTGGCCAGGTTGCCTTTCTCCCCCCCGGTGTGGGAAATCGTGCTCTCCATGGTATTGCTGATTCTGACCACCATCGTAGCAATCTGGGTGGGTGCAAAGATCTACCGTACCGGCATATTGATGTACGGGAAAAAAGTTACCTTCAGGGAATTGGCTAAGTGGATAACCTATAGAAGCTGACTATAAGCTTACTATAAGGAAGCTTACGTGAAAAGGGATTTCTTCCGGGACTCATGCCGGCCAAACCGGTTGTCAAAGGATGGAGCGAAAATAATCGATCGTTTTGATCAATCCCTCTTCAAGCTGGACAGCCGGCTCCCACCCCAACTCACTCCGGGCCAGGCTGATATCAGGCTGCCTTTGTGCCGGATCATCAGGAGGTAAAGGTAGCCTGATGATCTTCGACTTTGCCCCGGTCAAACTGATCACTTTTTCCGCCAGTTCAAGAATGGTGAATTCATTGGGATTGCCGATATTGACGGGACCGGTGAATTCCTCCCGTGAGGCCATTGTGCGGATCATCCCTTCAATCAGGTCGTCGACATACTGGAAGCTGCGGGTCTGCTTCCCGTCACCGTAAATGGTGATATCCTTGTTTTGCAATGCCTGCACAATGAAATTGGACACTACACGGCCGTCATTGGGGTGCATCCTGGGTCCATAAGTATTAAAAATTCTGATTATCTTGATCCTGACCCTGTTTTGCTTGTGATAGTCCACAAAAAGCGTTTCAGCAGCCCGTTTCCCCTCATCATAGCAGGAACGTTCCCCGATCGGGTTTACATTACCCCAATAGGTTTCCACCTGGGGATGGATATGTGGGTCTCCGTAAACTTCGCTGGTGGAAGCCTGCAACACTTTAGCCCTTATACGTTTTGCAAGTCCCAACATATTGATGGCTCCCATCACGGAAGTTTTAATGGTTTTAATGGGATTGTACTGGTAATGAACCGGAGAAGCCGGACAGGCCAGATTGTAAATTTCGTCCACCTCAATATAATAGGGCATGGTCACGTCGTGGCGGATTAGTTCAAAATAAGGATGACCAATGAGATGCACAATATTTTGTTTCTGCCCTGTAAAGTAATTGTCGAGGCAAACCACTTCATTTCCTTCTTTCAGAAGCCTTTCACACAAGTGTGATCCAACAAAACCGGCTCCCCCGGTGACCAATACTTTTTTTCTTATCATAACAGGATCTATTTCTGGGTGTGGATACCGATACAAAAATACCGGATATTCATTCGTTTCATTTCCGATCTATCATAGATATTCCGGCCGTCAAAAATCACCGGATCATTCAGCAGTCTTTTAACCACCTTGAAATTGGGGAACCTGAATTCCGGCCATTCTGTAACAAGGGCAAGGCAATCGGCATCGATAAGGGCATCATACTGGTCATCGGCGTAAGTAATTGTCTCTCCGAAATGATGCCGGGCCTCCTGCATGGCCACTGGATCATAAGCTTTAACCCGGGCGCCGGCTTCAGTCAGTTTTTTCACGATGACCAGTGAAGGGGCTTCCCGCATGTCATCGGTCTGCGGTTTAAACGACAAAC
>CAYWTT010000627.1:0-2356 GCA_964461245.1 uncultured Prolixibacteraceae bacterium
CAGCAGAATTGGGCGGCCGTTGACCGACGTTACTACGGCCATTGAGAATGTTGGGAACCTGGAGATCCAGAAATTGGAAAAGGGACTGCCCGTTTTGGCATCTGCCGCCGGTGGTGCACCCATGTTGGGGTTTCTCGGTACTGTAACCGGAATGGTCAGGGCATTTTACGACATGGCCAATGCAGGCAATAATATCGATATCACCCTTCTTTCCAAAGGGATCTATGAAGCGATGGTAACCACTGTGGCCGGACTGATCGTAGGCATCACGGCTTATTTTGCCTATAACATCCTGGTAACCAACATCGAAAAAGTGGTCTATAAAATGGAAGCTACCACCACTGAATTTATGGACATGTTGAATGAACCGGTATAATTCAGAAGCCAATGGCACTCAAAAAGAGAAATAAGATGAACGCGGATTTCAGTATGGCCTCTATGACCGATATTGTTTTCCTTTTATTGATATTCTTTATGCTGTCGTCGACGCTGGTAGCACCCAATGCGCTGAAATTGTTGCTGCCGCAAAGTGACAACCAAACTGCGGCCAAACCGGTTACCACCATATCAATTACTAAAGAGATCGAATATTACATCAACGATGACGGCAATGTAAAGAGAGTGGCATTTCAGGAGATCGAACCGTTTCTAAAGAGGAAATTCGGAGGAAATCCTGAGGCCTGCATTTCACTCCATACCGACCGGTCAGTCCCTGTGGAGCAGGTGGTCAAGGTGATGAATGTCGCGATGAAAAACAAGATGAAAATGATATTGGCCACTGCGCCTGAAGATTGATATGGATTATTTCCGGGAACATAAGAGCGGTCTGATCGGTACCATCGTTGTCCATGGGACGTTGCTGGTGCTGATGATTCTGTTCGGCTTTTTCACGCGGCTTCCGCTTCCCGGTGAAGAGGGAATCCTGGTTAATTTCGGAGACAGCGAGACCGGTCTGGGAGAAATGGAACCTTCGCCCATCATAGCGCAGGAAGAGCCTACCCAAAAGGAGGAAAAGGAAGAAGCTTCCGCGGTTTTGCCACCCAAACCGGCAGTAAAGGAGACAACTAAACCCGCTAAGGAGGAGATCGTAACCCAGGATTTTGAGAAGACTGCCGCCATCGAGGCTGCCAAAAAGAAAAAGGAAGAGGAGCGGTTAAAACAGATCGAACTGGAAAAGGAGAGAAAAGCGGAATTGGAACGTCAACGGCTGGAAGCCGAAGCCCGAAAGAAAAAGGAGGAGGAAGACCGGAGGATTGCCGAAATTGAGAACAGGACCAAGGGAGCATTTGGAAAACCTACTGCCGGCACCGGGGGAACAGGCAGCGGAACCGGGCAGAGCCAGGGAGTCACCTATCCCGGAGGGAACCAGGGGGTGCCCACCGGGGATCCCAATTCGGGGGTCTATGGTCCCGGGAGTGGAACCGGAACCAGGGGAACTGGTATATCATACAGTCTGACAGGACGTACGGCCACATCTACCCCAAAACCGAGTTACCCCGGCAGGGAAGAGGGCACTGTGGTGGTAAAAATCACGGTGGACAAAACCGGCAAAGTTACAGCGGCTGAACCCGGACAACGGGGAACCACAACCATGAATCCCGATCTTCACGATGCAGCCAGAAGGGCTGCTTTACAGGCCAGGTTCAATATGGATGAAAACGCACCCGCTTTCCAAACCGGAACCATCACCTACCGTTTCATTCAAAGTCAATAAACGGATTACAGCTTTTACAAACTACCACTTATGAGTCACCTCTGGATAAACGCTCTTGCAAGTACCATCCTGGTCAGCCTCATTTCCATCACAGGCATTTTTTTCCTCACTTTAAAGACCCGGAAACTTCAGGATATCGTATTTATACTGGTCAGCATCGCGGTAGGAGCCTTATTGGGAAATGTCTTTTTCCACCTTATTCCGGAGTCGTTTGAGACCATTGAAAGCGAAGGATTGATTGCCGGCCTGATACTTGGAGGCATTTTGTCATTTTTCGTGATGGAAAAATTCTTGAACTGGCACCATGGCCACAATGTGGAAAATATGGACCAGCATCCCAGATCGTACGGATATATCAGCCTTTTTGCCGACGGGCTGCACAATTTCACGGACGGCATTCTGATCGCAGCCGGGTGGATGGCCGGTCCCGAAATCGGCATCGCCACCACCATGACCGTCGTTATTCATGAAATTCCACAGGAGATCAGCGATTTCGGGATCCTGATACATGCCGGATTTACTGCCAGAAAAGCGTTATTGCTCAACTTTTATGCAGCCCTGTCGGCTGTACTGGGAACAGTGATCACCCTGCTCATCGGAACCCGGATCGAATCCTTGTCGCAATGGATTCTTCCCCTGGCA
>CAYWTT010000628.1:0-2355 GCA_964461245.1 uncultured Prolixibacteraceae bacterium
AACTTAGTAGGTTCACCCCAGGTACGTACCACGGGGTTATCCTTATCGCTCTTGCCTACAGGCACATCATCCGCCGGCATGTTAGGAATGGTCAGGATAATTTCTTTCAGACGTGCTTCCACGCTGCGCAGTTTTTCGTCGTCAGCATTAATTTTGGCGCCCATCTCCCGAACCTCGGCCTGTTTGGCTGCCGTATCCTGGCCGGCTTTTTTCAGCTTGCCGATTTCCTGGGAGGCAAGGGTACGCTGACTCTTTAAACCTTCTACCTGCTGGGTAATTTCCCGGCGTTCTTTGTCCAGCGCCAAAAACTCATCCAGGTTCAAAGTGCCGTTACGCTTCTTCACAGCCTCGATTACTTTTTCCGGATTGTCCCGGACAAACTTCATATCTAACATGTTCTGTGCCTCCAATATTTAACCATTATTAATTTATTATATCGCAGGGCAGGCTGCCGCGCAACTTGTTTTCTTGCTTTACCTACAAGGCGATACCATAATCCTGTACATCCTTAAACAAGTAAATATTTTACATTGCGTTTCTTCCCTATCATCTTTAATTTTTTTTCAAGAACCAGCAGTTTTAAAAGTCTGTATGCAGTAACATTGCTTACATGCAATAATGTTGCTGCTTCACCGCGAGTAATACTTCCCTGAGCTTTTACATATTGTAAAACTAATTCCGGTTGCCGAACTTTTTCAAAGCCAGCTTGTCTAACATAGGCTGCGGTATTATGTGAAGTACGATAGACGCCTGCGCTTAAAATATAAGTACGCCCGCGTCCTCCTCCTCTTGCTTCAACTAATCCTTGTTCAACTAATGTCTCAACTATAGATTTAAGCCTTCCTTCACCAATATTTGTTAATTCTCCCATTCTTTTAATATCCAAACGATGTTCAGATCTAAGCGTGGACAAAACTAACAAGGAATTTATTGAAAGAAAGTGACCCGCCTTATCTTGTTCCTCGGCAATCATCTTCATAAAAGCTACATCTGGGTGGGAACGGGCAATGAAAACTTTAACATTCGCCGGAGATGACTCCGAATAATCCGGCAGCGGACGCCCATAAATAATTGATCCGGCGAATATCCTATCTATGCCTCTTCCCGTCCGCTCGGCAAGGCCAATCCTTTTTAAAGCATCTGCCAAGGCAGGATTTCTTCCATGGGGTTCCACGGTAAGCAGATTTTTTAAAGTAACACCATCTATAAATCCTCCCGGGCTACTAATAGTTAAACCTTCATTGTCTATCAAAATCCTGGTCATTTGCAATAAAGAATAGTCTCTGTGACAAAAAGCATTTATTAATGCTTCCCGAAAAGCATCCTGATCAAATTCTGGTACCGGTATGCGAAATAAGCCATCAGACACTTCTTTCTCCGGATTCCAAGGCTTTAATAAATCAGTAAATATTTCAAATGTCGCTAGCAGAGGCTTTCTGGTCTGTTCGTTCACACGTATGGAGGTCCCATCCAATACTTGAAAAGCAGCTTGTGCCGTTGGTAACAATTTTTCTATTACCGATTCTTTACCAATTAACAAAACTCCTGTAACAGTAGGAATAGATTTGCCGTTAATATCTGCAACCAGTCTCATCGCTTTAAAGAGTTCTTCATCATTAAGTTCAAGCAAAGAACTTTCTCCATGCTTTTTGGAAATTATTTTACGAAGTCTAAGTACTTCAGTGGGATCAAAGTCAGCAAGCGTTGCATTGGATAATGGTTGCGCTGAATAGTCGAATATTCCCAGATCAGCCATCCTCCCCATGATTTCAAAAGGATACAAAGGTATGTTTTCCGGAGTTCCATCGGCTTTTAATCTCCGCCTTAATATTTTTCCGTTAGAAGTAGCTACGATATTTTGTTTGCTTTTAGGAATTGCTAGCTGTAGTACGCTTTTCCCATCTTGGCCAATTATTTCGGCACGAATTGATACTGATGGTATTGTATGATTAGCAACAAAAGAAATTACCGGTAAGACATCCCTGTGTTTTTTGTGGAGACCGGTTACTTCACCGTTATCCTCAATACCAAGGTATAACATGCCGCCCTCCGTATTAGTAATACCTACAATAGTATCAACTAAGTCTGTATCAGAAAGATAATTGCGGTCACTTTTAAACTCTATAGTTAAACTTTCTTTTTTAGGTAGAATGCTTGTCATATCACACAATATTGACATTGTCTATATATTAATAGAACAGATATGAACATGTTCATATCTGTTTATATCATTTTTCAAAAAACGTCAGCGCATTTTAAACGGTTTTCTCCCGCTGCGCCAAAAAAGAGGACTGCCGTAATGAACTGCACCCCAAATGTTAGACAAAAATAACATTTGGAGGTGCAGTTTTTATA
>CAYWTT010000629.1:0-2354 GCA_964461245.1 uncultured Prolixibacteraceae bacterium
TCCTTATTGTCCGGGTAATGGGTTCATTGAGCGGATTAAAAAGCATGAGCAGGCCTTTTTCCCTTCCGGTTGGGTCGACATGCAAAAAGCCATCCCAGTCGCGCCCATCGGCCCGCCGTAGGTGGATAATATCGGCATTCAAAATTTCGCGGTGCTTCTTATACCAGTTAATCGTTTTAATGACTGACAGTTTTGTTTTCTCAGTATCATACAGGCGGGGACCACGATAACAGGCCTGCACCCCTGCCCCATAATACTGCATCATCAGTTGGTTGTAGTCGTCCAGGTGTTGTTCCAGCGGTTCCAGGACAGCATCTTCGCTGCCGCCCTGGTAACGTGTCAACGGCACAAAGCCCCATCCCATCGAAGGTGTCTTTTCCCAGGTCCCATCAAAAATATTCTGGCGGTTGAGAATCTTTTGCTGCTCACGCGAAAGCGAAAAGTTGACTTCGCGGTATCCCAGTGCAATTTTGTTTGAACCATCGAGAAAATACCAGTCGGGCGCGTTCACATAAATGCCCTGTTCACTGCACCAATGGTAAAGTGCTTTCTGCATTTCCATCTGCCGCCATTGCGAATCGCCCAGGTCGGTATGACCAGGGTGCAGTGTTGATGCACAAACATCACCCGGGTAAGGGCCATCATTCTCGAAAATATCGAACCCTGTTTCCGTCATGAAATACTTCAGTTTACTGACATATGCCAAACCCCATTTGCTGCCCATACACGGCGCATGACCAAAAAAAGCAGCGGCATCGGGTTTGCCGGTTACCGGATCAATCACATCGTCTGCATCGCTGATACGTCGCGAACTGAAAAGAGAATATCCACCAATCTTAATCCCTTTCTGATGGGCAAATCCGGCCAGCGCCTTCCATTTCCGGATGTTGGCAATAGTAGTGTCCTCCATATTGCAGTGACTTCCAAAACTCAGGATCAAAGCTTCATACCCAGTAGCAACACATTGTTCAATAGCTGTTTTTACCTGCTCGTCGTTGCTGCTTACCAGGTGCATGAATATCGGATTTTGGCCGGTCCATGGGGCAACTGTTGCATACATCCGGCGGATCTCCAGTCCCCGCCGTTCGCGGTCGTAGCTATCGAGCAGAAGTTCGTGGGTACGCACCGAATTCATCACTTCGCCCGGGTTCAACCTGACAGCCGTAACTTTTTCAGGATAAACCTCCAGCAAACACGGGGTTTGATAATTGTAATTCACCTGCGATGTATAAGCCGAATCGGTTTTCCAGTGGGTAGTCTGGTCGCTGATGTCGTAACGCATGGCATTGTTAAAGGCATAATTGGTTTCCACATAAATTCCGTGCTGCTTTTTCATTTGTTCAGGCGTGCCGACCACAGCGCTTTCTTCCTCAACCAGGGCCAGCACTTCGTTGACCATCCGGTTGATGGTAATAATATGACCGGTATTATTCTTTACCGAAAGCCATTTTACGATCAACGGAATACCATCGTACAATTCGTAATTCACATTTACTTCTATTCCCTGCAACGACCGGGACGCATAAACCATGGACAGCACTTTTCCCCGTGGAGGCCGGGTGTTTCCGGCCCAAAACTTTTTCTTCCAGTTGATGAATGGTTTTACTTCGGAAACCGAATGAGATTTGAATTGAAAATCGTGTTCGTTCGCGGTAAAGGTGTCAACCCATCCGGGCAGGAGGTAAGCCTGCTCTTTCTGACAGTAAAGCCCGCCCACATTGTATTTTTTACCATTGATAACCAATATGGCCTCGGGTTTTACGGCACGCAACAATTGCTGTCCGTTGCCCAGGTTTTCGTAACTCGTGCA
The DNA here is from genome assembly GCA_964461245.1 of uncultured Prolixibacteraceae bacterium. GTDB lineage: Bacteria > Bacteroidota > Bacteroidia > Bacteroidales > Prolixibacteraceae > UBA1413. The sequence goes on from CAYWTT010000629.1 coordinate 1,811, forward strand.
GGCCACATTGGGTTGCAACCTGAAAATTCTTTTGACCAGTCCATTGGACAGAACCAGGTCTTTCCCATTCTCAATTTGTTCTATTTTGGCCTTAAATCCAGAATTATCAATGAGCCAGTCTTTCTGTTGTTCTTGTGCATTTCCTCTCCAAACCTGGAAAAACACAATTAAAATGATCACTGATTTGATTACCCGCATTTGATTCGCTTATATTATTATTTGTTAATTGGGAATAATCTCTCCTTTTTAATTAATCGAAACAACTTATATTTCACCTGATTTCACTTTCCCGTATTGCACCATTTCGAGCCAATGATTTTCAATACATTACCTGAAAGTATTCTGACAGAATCAGGATTGGTCTTTGTAAACCACACTAATTCAGGTGCAACATGTCCGTCCGCTTAGTCCTTTGAAAAAATCATCAGCAGTCTGTACGGATAACTTCATCAATCCCAGCATGAAGATATAGCTAAATACCAAAAGTAATTTGTTTTGCATAATGCTATTTCGATCTACCAATGCTTTAATTATTTGTTTCCCT
>CAYWTT010000630.1:0-2352 GCA_964461245.1 uncultured Prolixibacteraceae bacterium
AATTATCTGAATTCTCCCGACGATATTTATGTTTCACAATCACAAATTAAGTTATTCGGATTAAAAACCGGAGATACCATCCGCGGTACCATTCGTCCGCCCAAAGAGGGTGAAAAATATTTTCCGCTGATAAAAGTGCTGGAAATCAACGGCAGAAGTCCCGAGTATATTCGCGACAGGGTTCCTTTCGATCATCTTACCCCGCTTTTCCCCAATGAGAAATTTGAATTAACCGGGAACGGACATGATAACCTTTCCACCCGGATTGTGGACATGTTTACGCCGATTGGCAAGGGGCAGCGCGGATTGATCGTGGCACAGCCCAAAACAGGGAAAACTGTTTTGCTGAAAGAGATTGCCAATGCCATCGCCGCCAATCACCCTGAAGTATACATGATAATCCTGCTTATCGATGAACGCCCTGAAGAGGTTACCGATATGGCACGCAGCGTAAACGCCGAGGTGATCTCATCCACATTCGATGAACCGGCTGATCGTCATGTACGTATTGCAGGCATGGTGCTGGAAAAAGCAAAGCGGCTGGTAGAATGTGGCCATGACGTGGTCATCCTGCTGGACTCCATTACCCGACTGGCTCGTGCCTATAATACCGTTCAGCCTGCCTCGGGGAAAGTGCTTTCTGGGGGGGTAGATGCCAATGCCCTTCATAAACCTAAACGCTTCTTCGGGGCTGCACGAAATATCGAGGAAGGAGGCTCCCTGACCATCCTGGCCACTGCCCTGACCGAAACCGGATCCAAAATGGACGATGTGATCTTCGAGGAATTCAAGGGGACAGGAAACATGGAACTTCAACTGGACCGTAAGCTGTCGAATAAAAGGATCTATCCTTCGATTGACATTCCGGCATCCAGCACCCGGAGGGAAGATCTCTTGCTTTCAAAATATATTTTGGATAAAATCTGGATCCTCCGCAATTATCTTGGTGGTATGAATTCACTGGAAGCGATGGATTTCATGAAAGACCGGCTCATGAAAACAAAATCAATTGAGGAATTTCTGATCTCCATGAATGCCGATGTTTAGACATACTTTGGTCTATGTCAGAAAGAGGCAGCCTTTTTTATGAGTCTGCCTCTTTTTATTATCCCCTGCGTACAAAGACTTATTTTTAACAATTATAAATTACACAGAGACAAATAAATTGCTATCTAAAGATTGCAATTTATTGTATGGGTTGGTTATTTTTGTTTCCAAAATCAATTGTTTTGGATTTTCTGGTAAAAAATCACTCTTTATTATTAGGCAGTTCAGAGGACAGACTCTTCCGCTGTCTGGAAAAGCTGATCCGATGGGATGACCGTTTGATCTGCATCAAGGGGTTCAGAGGGGTGGGGAAGACTACTTTTCTTCTCGATCACATCCGAAGGAGTTATGGTTCCGACAAATCGGTCCTTTATATAAATCTGAATAATTTCTATTTTACCCGTCGCAGGATCTTTTCATTTGCGGATGAGTTTTCCAAGCTGGGAGGTAAAGTGTTGTTCCTGGATCAGATCAATAAATATCCTGATTGGTCGGCTGAATTAAGGAAATGTCACGATGAGATCCCCAATCTGAAAATTGTATTCACTGCTTCTCCTGTTTCCAGGGTGACCAATGAAAATCCCGATCTGAAGGGAATTGTGCGGTTGTATTATCTGGAAGGTTTGTCTTTCAGGGAGTTTCTGAATTATAAGACCGGAGAGCACTTTTCGCCTCTGTCTCTGAAGGAAATTTTGGAAAATCACTATGTTCTGTCGCAGAAAATCGTGGAGAAGGTGAGACCCCTTGCTTATTTCAGCGATTACCTGCGTTACGGCTACTATCCCTATTTTATGGAAAAGGGTGACTTTTATTCGGAAACTCTGCTGAAGAATATCAATCTGGCGTTGGAGATTGATATTCCGTACATCAATCAGATTGAACTGAAATATTTACCCAAACTCAGGAAGCTTTTATATATTATAGCCTCTGAGACTCCTCTCACACCCAATGTGAGTAAACTGGCCTCAGCCATTGATACCTCCCGTGCTACGGTGATGAACTACCTGACCTATTTAAAGGATGCCAGGTTAATACATTTGTTATATAACAACGGCGACGAGGAGCAGGTTAAAAAACCGGTGAAGGTATTTATGCACAATACCAATATTTTACATACCATTGCCCCGGATAACGCTCAGAGTGCCAATCTCAGGCAAACCTTTTTTTACAACCAGCTTAGTATGCATGCTGGGATCAAATCCTCTTCCAACGGGGATTTTCTGATCGACGACATTTACCACTTTACCGTGGGAGGCAGAAAAGCGGAGGTTTCAGGTGAAAATTACTGTGCAGCCGATATGATTG
>CAYWTT010000631.1:0-2015 GCA_964461245.1 uncultured Prolixibacteraceae bacterium
AGAAGGGCGGTCAGGAGCACTTACAGGCAGGAGGACCTGGGGATTCGTGACATTTCAGCCATGCCGTCCGGCCGCAGGGAAACGTCTTTCAACTGGTCTGTTCCCTGGCTGGGATTTAATATCCTGGCCATGATCGGATCCCTTTTTCTGATGAACTATTCTCCCTGGCTGATCTGGACATTTTCGGGTCTGTGCCTGCTTACTATTTGGGGGATCCGTTACCACAGGTCTTTACGACCCCTGAAAAAACCAAAATTCTGGATTCTTTTTGTGGTAATAACCATGCTTACCAGTTTTCTTTTTATCAGGCTCAGCGGCGACAGCGCGGGGTTACGCGAAGGTTTGATGACCGGTATCCAGATGAATTTCAGGGCAGCCATCATGATCGTCGGATTTTCAACGATCGGAACCGAGTTATACAACCCGGTTATCCGCAGTTTTTTTGCCCGGACTTCTTTCCGGCAGTTGCCAATAGCCCTGGAAGTGGCTTTTGACACCCTTCCCTATGCCATTGCCAAACTTCCTGCCATCAAGGATGTTTTTAAAAGCCCGGTTTCAATAGTACATCAGTTGGTTTCTCATGCCGGTTTTTTCCTGGAAAAAGTGACGCTCCGGTTCAGTGAGAAACCTTTTATTTTTATCCTTTCAGGTGGGATCGGAGAAGGAAAAAGCAGCTTTCTGAAAGACCTGGTTCTCTTGCTGAAGAAAAAGGAGATCAGGGTGGGGGGAATTTTGTCGCCTGCGGTGGATTCTGACCACCAGCGGATCGGTTATGATCTGGTTAATCTCAATACGGGTGAACGGGAAATCCTTTCCCGGATCAGTGACCGGACCGATCTGGTTAAGGTAGGGAGGTTTTCCTTCTTTGAAGAGGGGATAAAATTCGGCAACCGGACATTGTCGCCGGAAAACAACAGCAACTCCAGGATCGTTGTGATTGACGAAATTGGTCCCTGGGAACTGGAGGACCAAGGATGGGCCGAAGCAGTCAATGAGCTGCTCCTGAAGGGACAGATCCCGATGATTTGGGTGGTCAGGGAGAAAATCATCGCTCAGGTGGTCGCAAACTGGAACCTGAGCAGTTATAAGGTTTTCAATATTACCGAAAGCTCTCCTGCAGATGCTGCAGCATTTATTTATGAAAGGCTGAGTTAGCCGTGTAATTACCGGGCAATATTCATGGCAATCCGGATGCCGTCGGCACCGCTGCTGATAATACCCCCGGCATAGCCGCTACCTTCTCCGGCCAGATAAAGATTGTCAAATCCTTCGCAGCGTCCGGTCTCGTCGCGGACAACCTGTACAGGAGAAGAGGTTTTACTCTCCAGTCCAAGCATGTTCCCCGATTCATATCCTCTCAGCTTTTTGCTGAAGTCGGTCAATCCTTCGGCAATGGAATTCACCACGGCTTCGGGCAGCAAATCCCAAAGTGGAGCAGGTGCAAGTCCCAGGGGATAACTGGTTTCCCTGACTGATGAAACTGATTTCCGTTGGAGGAAATCCCTGATGGTGCAACAGGGGGCGGCAAAGCTGCTGCTGAACGTATAGAATCTCTCTTCCAGCAGCTGAAGCTGGTCTAAAGCTTCCAGGGCTGAAACTTCGTGCCCGGCCAGCTGCCCCGGGTGAATGCCTGCCACACAGGCAGCATTGGCAAAATAGCCGTCACGCCGGTAGAGGCTCATCCCGTTGACAATATTGGTGGTGGAACAGGCGGTTGCTGGAACTACCGTGCCTCCCGGGCACATGCAGAAAGTAAAGACCGGCAGGCGTCCTTCACGGTTGGAAGTAAGCCTGTATTCGGCGGCTTTAACTCCCGGTAAAGAGCTACGGCCCCATTGGGCTCTGTTGATCAACTCCTGGGAATGCTCGGCCCGGCATCCCAATGCAAAATTCTTGGTGCGAAACGGTACTCCCCTGTTAATCAGCATCCTGTAAGTTTCGTAAGAGGAATGTCCCGGGGCTATGATAAAAATATCGGCATCGACTTTTCCAGCATGGGTAATGGCTGAGACTAC
>CAYWTT010000631.1:2050-2341 GCA_964461245.1 uncultured Prolixibacteraceae bacterium
AGATCTTCAAGCCTGGTTTCGAAGAGAATGGTTCCGCCGAGATTTATAAATTCACCGCGCAGGTTCTTGACGATCACCTTCAAGTTGTCACTTCCCAGGTGTGGATGGGTAAGATAGCCTATCTCTTCAGGAGCGCCTGCCTTTATATAGCTGTCGAGAATGAATTTTTTCTCCACAGATATATGTTTGGAGCGGGAAGTCAGCTTTCCGTCGCTGAATGTGCCGGCTCCACCTTCACCGAATGCATAATTGAATACCGGATTGAAAATCCCACTTTTTTCAAAATCGGAA
>CAYWTT010000632.1:0-2340 GCA_964461245.1 uncultured Prolixibacteraceae bacterium
AAAGTGCAGGAAGCCATCCTGACTGCGGGCAGCAACGTGGACCAGCTGACACAAGCCCTCGGTGAAGCCCATAAAAAGGAAAAAGAGGCTGTGGCATTTTTGGTGTCCACCATGCCCGAAAGGGACCTTAAAACTCTTTCAGCCGGGTTTATTCTGGAGAATGTTCGGATGGCACTGAAAGCCAGAGAAGAATTTCCTTGGTGCAAGGCGCTCCCAGACTCTGTTTTTCTGAATGAAGTATTGCCATATGCCTGCATGAACGAGAGACGGGATAGCTGGAGAACCGATTTTTACAACCGCTTTTCGACGCTTGTAAGGAATTGTCGTTCCCTGAGAGAAGCCATCGACTCGGTCAACCTGAACGTCCGCAAAGTGGTCGGGGTGGAATATAACACCAAGCGGAAGAAGGCTGATCAGAGTCCTTATGAGTCTATCGAACAGAAAATGGCATCCTGCACCGGCCTGTCCATTCTCCTGACCGATGCGTTCAGGTCGGTCGGCATTCCCTCACGCATTGCCGGAACCCCGATGTGGACCAACATGCGCGGTAACCATAACTGGTGCGAAGTTTGGATTGACGGTAAATGGTATTTCACGGAATATTACCCTGACCAGCTGAATCAAAGCTGGTTCCTGCCCGACGCAGGCAAGGCTGATCCCCAGGTTCCCTTACACTGGATATACGCTACCTCTTGGAAACCTACCGGACTGGCTTTCCCTTGTGTCTGGGACTCATCCATCCGGTATGTCCATGCACGGAATGTGACCAGGTTCTATATTGATCTCTTTGAAAAGCAGTTAGCCGAGAAGAAAATTGCTGACGATGAAATAGTTCTTCACATTGTACTCTACCAGTCATCGGCAGGTTCTGAAGGGAATGACCGGGTATCCCGTCGGATTTCCGTGATGAAAGAGGGGAAAGAGGTTGATTTCGGATTTACCCCCGGAAAAACCGACGATCTGAACCGGTTCCTGTCGTTTGTCCTGAAAAAGAACAGCCACTATACCTTTGTTTTCCCGGGAGAAAACGGGGTGGAAAAGTCATTGGACTATGCTACGGGGATCCGGTCAGGGGAGGTATTGCGGTTAAACCAGGAAGAGGGAAAGCCCTGATTTTTAGATTGTAAGAACCGTCTGAATGCAGAAGATCCGGAGATTTCCTTCCGGGATCAAAATGAAGTGGCCCGGACAGGCGTTTATTCGCTGATCCGGAATCCGACAGTCTGGAGGTCGCTCCAGAACTCCGGGTACGATTTGGTGACCACAAGGGGATTGAGAATTACCAGCGGTTTCCCCAGCAGTGCCAGCGGAGCCAAAGCCATGGCCATGCGGTGGTCGTTATAGGTTTCAATGACCGGTATCTCCTCTGCCATTTCCGGGCGGATCAGGCCGTCCCATTTCAACTCACCTTCCTGCGGTTCAATCAGCAACGCTCCAAATTTGGCAAGCTCTTTCTGCAAAGCGGCTATCCGGTTGGTCTCCTTGATCTTCAGTGTTTCGAGACCTGTAAAATGGAAGGGGATGCCTTTTGCCACGCAAAGAGCGGCCATGGTCTGAGCCACATCCGGGTTTTCGTGGAAATTGAGGAAAATCCGGATGGGGTGGGTGTTCTCTTTTTTGATAATCCTGATCCCGTTACCGCTTTTTTTGGATTCTATTCCGAATCCGGTGAACCAGTGTGCCACCACTTCATCTCCCTGCAATCCGGTGAGGTGAAGGTTTTTGAGTTTCATCTCCCCGGAAGGGGCAAGTGCAAGCAGCTGATACCAGTAACTGGCCGCCGACCAGTCCGATTCAACGGTATAATCGACAGGGAGGTAAACTTGTTGCGGAACCCTGATCTCATGGTTTTTCCAGAAGTGGCGAACCCCGAATTTTGCCATCAGTTTAAGGGTCATTTCAATATAGGACCGGGAAGTCACCCTGTTTTTCAGCCGGAGGGTCATGCCTCCTTCCAACACCGGTGCGATCATCAGCAAGGCTGAAATATACTGGCTGGAGACACTGCCGTCGAGTTCCACGATCCCACCTTTGAGTTGCGACCCTGAAATGGCCAGTGGCGGATAGCCTTCATTTTCGGGATATTCAATGCGGGCGCCTAACTGACGGAGGGCATCCACCAGAACCTGAATGGGACGCTGTTTCATCCGGTCGGAACCGGTGAGGGTCCACTCACCTGGAATTTTGGAAAGATAGGCAGTCAGGAAACGCATGGCCGTACCGGCATGTCCGACATCACACAGGAAATCACCTGAATGGAAAACGGCATCCAGCACCCGGGTGTCGTCGCTGTCGGAGAGATTGTGGATCACAAACGGTTCCAAACACAATGCACGAATG